>JBGTCC010000827.1:0-3034 GCA_041749055.1 Thermodesulfobacteriota bacterium
TCTTCGCATGTCCGATCGCTCCATGACTCCAACAGTACCATCCGTCACTTGTGCCCAAGTCCCGCCGCGGTAAAATTACCCGCGCCCATGATCTGATGCACTTCCCACTCGAGCAGTTCGAAAGAGCAAAACCCCGCCGCCGTGTAGGGATCGCTAGCAGCGATCTTCGAAGCCTCATCCTTCGAATCCGCCCGGATCACATAGATGCCGTACTTCCGATCAGTAGTCGGCCCGGAAAAAAGAATCTTGCCGGCGTCATGCTGCTGTTTCATCCAGACAAGATGCTGATCCAACGTCACCGTCCACTGATCGCGCGGCTTGGTTGCCTGGCGCAGAGTTAAATACCACATGTTTGCCTCCTGGAAATTGCCAAACTAGTATGTGCTGATTTTCCAATCGTTATGCCCGTGGGCTTTGCCTGTCAAGAATATTCATCGTCCCATAGCGATGGCAATGGTCCCTGCGACCACCGCGATTGTGCCGAGAATAGTAATCGCCGTGATTTTCTCCTTGCCGCGCAGGAATATCATCGAGATCACCAGGCTGAAGAGCGGCGTGGTGGCAACGATCGGCGAGACGATGACGACACGGCCGGTGGTGAGAGCCATCAGGGTCAGCAAGGCGCCCAGAGCTTCGAAGAATCCCGATAGAGAAAAGTCGATCACCGCGCGCCGATGCCAGATCAGCCGTCGTTCGCCGCCGGTCCAAAGGGTGTATGGAATGGCGCCGATCAGAGAAACGATCGCCACGACGAAGCTAAAGAACACCGGCTCGTTGGTAATCGACAGACCGTAGCGGCGCAGCGGGAACGCTACGCCGGCGAGAAATCCGGCAACGGTGGAATAAACCACATGCCACCAGCGATAGCTCGGCAGTGCCGTTTCCGGCTTCCAGGAAATCATCACCACGCCGGCGACCACCAGGAGCGTGCCGAGCAAGACCGCAACCCCGGCGCTTTCACCCATGAGGGCGATGGCGATCACGGCACTCCATAATGGATAGCTGTTGCGTAGCGGCTGGCTGCGCGAGGTGCCGATCCTTTGCAAGCCGATAAAAGTTAGCAAGCTGATCGCCGTCTGCATCACGCCAAGGATGACAAACACGACCAACGCCGCCATTGCGAAGCCGGGGACACCGCCGAACAGGATCACCGCCGTCCCCAGGGTGATCGTGCGAACGGCCAAAGAAACGACGGTGGCGGTGAGTGGCGTCGAATGGCGTAGACCGAGCCAGCCGTAGACGGCAAATAGGGCAAAAGAAATCGCTGCCAGCAGTGCGGTGACTTCGGGGCTCATAATCGATTGGCCCCACCGGGTGTACTAGAGCCCTGCCGGCCAGTCAAAGGATGGACAAAAAATAGGTATCTTTACCTAGAGCGAAGCTTTTCGTATATACTCTGAACCAATCCAATTGAGTGCTACGACATATCCACTAAGGAGAACCCATGCGCCGAACCGTTACCGGACTATTTATCGTCGTGCTTCTCGCCCTGGCGGCGCGCCAGGCTGAGGCGCAGGATCAGATTCGCGATCTGGTCGTCAAGATTCACGCGGTCCAGCACGCTCCCGATTTACTCCGGCCATGGACCAAGAATAGTCCCCAGCAAGTGAAAGGCTCGGGCGTTGTTATCGACGGACGGCGGATTCTCACCAACGCCCATGTGGTGAAATACGCCCGCCAAATTTACGTCCAGCCCAATCAATCGGCGAGCCATATTCCGGCGCGGATAGAATCGATCACCCCAGGAATGGATCTGGCGATCTTGAAACTGGACGACGAATCATTTTTCGATAAGCGCGGCGCCCTGCCCTTCGCCCAGGAACTGCCGCGGGTCAAAGACAACATCAATGTCTACGGCTATCCTACCGGCGGCACGGAGCTTTCGGTGACCCAAGGAATCGTGTCGCGCATCGAGTACACCGACTATTACTACCAGTCTACCGGTTTGCGCATTCAGGTCGACGCAGCGCTCAATTTTGGCAACAGCGGCGGCCCGGCGGTAACCGACGGCAAGCTGGTTGGATTGGTATTTAGCTTGATACAAAACGCCCAGAACATCGGCTATCTGATTCCCGTCGAGGAGATCCAGCATTTTCTCACCGACATCAAAGATGGCGTTTACGACGGCAAACCGCAGACCCATGATTTGATCCAAACCGTTGAGAACGATGCCCTGCGCCAGCGCCTCGGCCTGCCCAAGGGCATCAACGGCGTCATGGTTTCGCAGCCTTACCGCGACGATTCCACATATCCGTTGAAGGAGTGGGATGTCATCACCAAGGTGGGCGACACGCCCATCGACAGCGACGGCAAAGTTGCCATTCGTTACGACCTGCGTTTGTCGGCATCCTACTTGGTCCAAAAGCATGCCAAGAACGGCTTGTTGCCGCTCACCGTATTCCGCGCTGGCAAGTTGATATCGATCGATTTGCCGGTGCGTTCGCAAAGAGAGCTGGTGATTCCTTATTTGCTGGACGCCAGCCCGCGCTATTTCATATTCGGACCGTTCGTTTTTTCACAAACCACCCAGGACTACCTGGATCGGCTCGGCAACCAACGCCCAAACGCATTCGGCCGGCGCCCGAGTCCTCTGGTGACCCGGCGCCAAGACCGGCCGGCCTTCGATGACGAAGAACTCATCGTGGTCGCCTCGCCGCTGTTCCCGGATCGGATCACCAAGGGCTACGACGACCCCAATCGCTCGGTGCTGAGCGAGATCAACGGCGTGCCGGTGCGCAACATGCGCCATTTGGTCGAACTGCTGCGTGACAACCGGGACGAGCAAATCAGCTTCAAGTTCGCCTCGTCAGGAGTATTGACCCACGAGACCATGGTGTTCAATCGCGCCGATCTCATGAATGCCACCGGCAAAATCCTCGAAGAAAATGGCATCCGCTACCCCTACTCGCCTGACCTGCGCGCGGTTTGGGAAGCTGCGCCAACCGGGGCAAAGTCCGCCCTAGCCACCTGCTGTGGCCTGACACCATAGCCGGCGCGCCGAAATTATACGGCAGTCGGCGGAAAGCTGCGCATG
>JBGTCC010000828.1:0-3813 GCA_041749055.1 Thermodesulfobacteriota bacterium
CGATCTCCTTCTCGAGCGGAATCGGTTCGCCGGTGATCATGGATTCATCGACGCTGCTCCGACCTTGCACTACTTCACCGTCCACCGGCACCTTATCTCCGGGCCGCACGCGCAGCCGGTCGCCGACCGCGACCATGTCCAGCGAAACTTCTATTTCGTCGCCGTCGTTGCGAATCAATCGCGCCGTGGGCGGCGCCAAATTGAGCAGCGCACGGATGGCGCTGCCGGTGCGCCGGCGCGCGCGCAGCTCAAGAACTTGTCCTAAAACGACCAGAACGACGATCACCGCCGCCGCCTCAAAGTAGAGGTCAACCTGACCGCCGTGATTGAAAGATGGCGGGAACAACCACGGGAAAAACATCGCCGCCGCGCTAAATAGATAGGCCGAGCCGACACCCAGCGCGATCAGACTGAACATGGTCAAATGGCGGTTGATAACCGAACGCCGTCCGCGCTGAAAAAATGGCCAACCGACCCAAAGTACCACGGGAGTCGCGAGCACGAACTGCGTCCACCGCGACACCGCGCCGGCAACCCACTCAATATGGCTCCAAGCCGGCACCAGGTGAACCATCGCCAGCAGAAACAATGGCAACGTGAGAATGCCGCCGACCCAGAGACGCCGGGTCATATCGAATAGCTCGCTGTCGTCCTCCGCCGTCCCCGGCGAGAAGGTTTTCGGCTCCAACGACATGCCGCACTTGGGACAGTTGCCGGGATGATCCTGCTCCACCTCTGGATGCATGGGACAGGTGTAAATAATCTTTTCCGCCGCCCGATGAGCCGCCGCCGCGGACTTGGGCGTGTTGGCGGGGAGAATCTCACGGCCGTGATGTTGCGCGTGATCGTGATCACCGTGGGCGCGAGCCGTTACCGGCGACCCGGTTTCTCCGGGTGCCGCTAAGAATTTTTCCCGGCAGCGCTCGCTGCAAAAGTAAAAACTGTTATCCCCTAGATCAGTTCTTAACGCTCTGGTCTCGTCGACGGTCATGCCGCAAATTGGATCTTTTGCCATAGCTTAGCTCCTTGAATTTTTGTTACTTCAGCTAGGCTGACGCAGGACCTTGGCGGCGCTTACACTGGGGCGCCGAATCACCGCGGTAAAATTCAATTTCGATTTCAAAATCCACGAGTTAAGCACTATGTTCCGGTTTTGAGCAGTGGCAGTCCAGGCAGCCGTGTTGGGCGCAAACCCGGCAGGTTTCTTCGAGCCGCTGTTTGAGCTGCTGGCGCGCCCGATGCGAACGCACGTTCAAGTTATTCTTGCTGATGCCAAGGCTCGCGGCGACCGATGCTGGGTCCTCCAGGTTGAGATCTAGGCGACGGATTAAGGCCGCGTATTGCGGCGTCAGGGTGGTAATCAGTCGATCCATGCAGGCGCACACCAGCGCCTCTTCGTCGTCGCCCGGCGGTCCGTCGACCTCGCGCTGAAGATTCTCGAGCGCCCGGTCACGGGCGTCGCGGCGGCGATAAAGATCGATGATGGTCCGTCGCAGGATTCGATAGAACCACGCCTTGGCGCGCTCCTCGTCGCGGATTTGGTCTTTGGCCCTTATGGCTTTGAGCAGACTCTCCTGCACCGCATCGGCGCCAAGATCCGCATTCCCCAGTCGCTTGCGGGCAAATCCAACAAACTCGTTAAGGTGCGCTAATAGATGTGTTTCTATTTCATTCACCTGCCGCTCCGCCCGGTCAATTTTTGATCCCGTCGAATTTCGTAATCGCGCGCTCATCGGGATCGCTGATAATCAGATATTTATTTCTTGGCTTTCGTGATCTTAGTTATCAGCCGATTGCCGGTGTCGATTGTGAAGTTCACGACGTCGCCCGGTTTCAATCCTTGTACTTGCGCGCGCGATGCCAGCTTGTAGCCCATCGTCATGGCGTCCATGAAGCCTTTGATTTCTTCATGGTCGATAACGACTTCCTGGGACTGCGGCACCACGGCCACGATTTTGCCGACGCCGTTCACCGATTTAGCCGAAGTTGTCGGCTTGAGCCCAGCCAGATAGCTCGACAGGTCGATCAACTCGCGCAGCGTCATACGCTCGAGATGATCCTTCGACATCGGCGAGCTACCGTCGCGGTTGCGCAGTTGCCGCGGCACCACCGCGTTGGGATGAATCACCGACTCGGTAAAATATTCTAAAGGATGCAACGGCCCCATTTGGCTCAACTCCGGCGCGCTGTCAGTCGGTTCCGGAAACGCCTCGCCGTTGATCCGATGGCAGTAGTAGCACTCGTATTTTTCAAAGACGGCGCGTCCTTTGGCCGCATCGCCCTTAGGCATAGTGAAACGCCAATTGTGCGGATGATGCGCTTCGACGGCCGGCAATTCACCTTGACTCTTCGGTCCGCCGCGCTCCGCTGCATCGACGGCTGACAGAGCAACAAAGATGGTCAGCAGGGCCACAGCACCCGCCGACAAGAAATGAGTCGACATGGATTCCCCTCAAATCGTCTAGATAAGCACCGATGGCCGCAGGCCATTGGTGCGTAATGAAAAAGTTGGGAAAACGACGCTAGCCGCGGGCGCGGGGCTAGGTACGGATCACGGAAAGCAGCAGATGAAGCGGACGAATCGCGGACACTATCGGACCGGGCGGTCCGAGATCGAACTGACAAGAATTTGAACGTGGCCAGACGGATGGGATGTCGAAGGGGTGGTAGGTGACTGGAGTACTGACTCGCAGCTCGGGATTGAGGGAGGCTCTAGCGCCAACCAGAAACGCGCCGAAAAGACTTGGGCAGTGGATTTTCCCTGAATCGGAATGCTGCGGAACCGAAGCGTCGCCATGATGGTGCCCGACGTTCTGGTCACCGTGGTCATGCCCCGCCGAGGCAGCGCCTAAATTCTCACATCCGGCATACGCCGAGACCGCCCCCGCGTAGAGAATCGAAAAGCAGATGGCGATGACAAGTATGCGTTTCATGAGTGGATGCATGCAAAGCTAGCGCGCAACCGTGCAGGTTTCAAGCCGCCCGCCGAGCCGGGCGAATAATCAGCAAGACAACTCCGACGGCAATCAGTAACAGACTAAACCACTGCGCCTGGGAAAAACCCAAGCCTACGGCTGGATTAATGCGCCAGAACTCGACCAAGAAACGCATCAGCCCGGCGAGAATCAAATAAAGCCACGCGATGGTTCCCGGCACCAGCCCTTTTTTGCGCAGCGACCAGAGCACTGAGAAGACAAACACACCCTGGAGAAATTCATAGATTGGCGTCGGATGGACCAGCACGCCAGGCGCATAAGGAACACCGGTGTAGGGATTGGCCCAACCGACGATCGCGTTAGTATAAGCCACGCCCCACGGCACATCGGTCACCGCGCCCCAATCGCCGTCGCCGGCAACATGGCAGCCTATGCGTCCTACGCCATAAGCCAGGGCCAATGCCGGCGCCGCGATGTCGACGCCAACCAGCCAGGGGATTTTATTTTTTCTAACGACCCAGCTCGCTGCCACGGCGCCGCCAAAGAATCCACCGTACCAGGTAAACCCAGCGCCGGTGAGGATATAACTCATCGGCGCGGCAAGAAAGCCCTGCCACTCTTCGACGATAAACAATAAACGCGCGCCGACAAGACCGCCGATAGCGGCCGCGAACACTATGGTCGAGGCGAGTTCAGAATTATGGCCGCGGCGCTTTAGTTCGGCGCTGACCAGCCATACGGCGGTCAACGCCGCCAGCGCCATGAATGCGCCGAAGCTGTAAATGGTCAGCGGGCCAAGTTGAAAAATAATTGGATACATCTCTTATCTCGCATAGTGGTTACCTTGCTAATCACGGGAAAACAACAGCAGCGAAAG
>JBGTCC010000829.1:0-4361 GCA_041749055.1 Thermodesulfobacteriota bacterium
CGCAGCACAACACCAGCCGAGCGAAATTCTTAGTGAGCCCCATCATCCGCAGCGCGGTTTCCACGGTGAAGGCTTGTTCGCTTGGGGTGAAGCCAGTGCGGGTAATGCGTTCGGCTCGGGCGAAGGCCGAATGTTCATTGATGTCGTAGGAACGGCGTAGATCTTCGACGAAGGCGGTTTCTTCTTCGGCCGAGAGCGCGTAGGAGCGCGCCTGGGGCGATGGTTCGCCGGCGCTGTTTTCCGCCAGCGCCCGGCGGCGCAAAAACTCCAACCGTTCGAGGGACAGGTTCAGATGCCGGTCGCCGAATTTTTCCTGCAGAGCCCGGCGCGCAGTGGCCCGTTGTTCGGCGGCCAGCATCTCCGCAACTTCATTCCGCGCCAATTTGTCCACGGTCATGGTGGTAGCCACCGGGTGGATAAACTTACTCCTGAGCCAACCTTGCACATTGCTATACCATGCGGGCAGAAGGGTTTTGCCGATCATCGGCAAGGCATAAAACCAACCGATCGATTCAGCCATGACAAAAGGCGTGGCGACGTTTTCTTTGAGATCGTGCAGCAATGCATGTCCAGCCTCGATCAGCTTGGCTCTTGGCTGGTTCTTGAAATGAAACCGCCCCTGATAAGTTCGCGGAATCTCACGGATCGAATTTTTGTATTTGAGGATCACCGGGAATTGCTCAGTTTCGTGATGGTTGCCCAGCGCCTGGTAACGAATGGCACAGTTGAAAAACCCGGCGAAGCCGAAGGTTTCGTAATCGCCAATCGCTTCTAAGTGGCGGCGCAAGGGTTCCGAGCGAACATCGATGCAGAACACCGCCTGCGCCTGCGGTCGGACCGCAAGAGAAGGAAGCTGAGCCCTATCTCCGGCCCGAGCGGCGTCGCCCGACCGCGGTTGTCGGCGCGCCGGATTTGCCGGATCATGGGCCGCCGCCGGTTCATTCATTTCACTCACGTTGGCTCGAAGTTTGGCCAGGAGTTCTGCTCGGTAGCCGGCCTCAAACGCCCGCAACCACACCGCGCCATGTTGCCATTCTGGCAGAGCGTCGAGCCAAACCAACAGCGCTCCAAGAACCTGCACGGGCGTGTCCAGCAAAACTTTAACAGCGATGTCGAGAGCTGTGGCCAAAGCCACGAGCCGCCAGGCCGAGCTTTGAGCCGTTCGTCGGTCCACGCCCTTCGATTTGTGAGCAGCATCCACCGGCTGGCTTTGCAGGTAGGCTAAAATTGCGCCAACGGTGCCATCGATGCCGAGAATCTCCCGGCAGTTTTTCTGTACTAATTCGCGCTCGTACCACAAACGCACCGCTAGGTATTGCACCAGATCGACGGCATAGCTCTGTTGCCACTCATAGTCTTTTTGATCGGCGCGCCACTTGATGAATCCGGCCCAGCCGCTCAAGGCGCTGACCTGGAGGCTAAAATAATCGCCCCAGTCGTCGGTGGAAATACCGAGTCCGGTCAAGTTTTCGAGCAGGCACTCTTCCGGCTGCGCCGGCAATCCCGCCAGCTTGCGCCGGCTATCGGCGATAGCGCATGGCGACCATTCATGTCCGGCGAGCAGCTTCCAGGCCGTGTAAAAGCCTTTTTCCCGCTCCGGCATGGGCCAGGCCGCATGCCCTTCGTCGAGAAACGCTTCGCACCATTTGATCATTTCACGATCGATTTGGTCGACAAGCTGCGTGCCGAGATTGCGATCGCACCATCTTGATAACGTACCATCCCGCCCGAGGGCCGGCTCTTTTGTGCTTTTCTCAATGGCTGGCGGCTCCGGCAAGACAGCTAATCGATCTGCAAGCGCATCGATAAGGGTCCGCTGCGGATGGCGCTGGAGCTGGGCATCGAAGATATCGTCCGGCGGCGCGCTCAGCCCTTGGAGTAAATGCGCTCGTAGCACTTCAATTTGGCTCACCTCACGCCCACCCAACTTCACCGAGTCGTGGCGCACAAAGGATTTGAGGGCCGCATTGAGGTGATCCGGCCGAATCCGCCCCAGGCGAAAATAATCGCGAAAAGTTTCATTGGATAGATAGCCCTTGCCGCCCATTAGTCGAGATCCCTGCCGTACAGCTTCGTCAAAATGGTGATCTTCCAACCCATGAAGCGGATTATGATGCACGAAGGTCCGCATCGGCCAGTAATACGCAACGGCTTCGCTGGCCACACGGATCAGCCCCCGGAGCTGCATCCTTTGGCTTTCGCTATAAGGACCCGTAGTCACTTGATCCACGATATCGTCATCTCCATGGCGCTACGATAGCCGCTCGTCCACTGAGCTGCGTCGAAAAAACCGTAGGGCAAGAGGCCCACAGCGATCAGAACCAAGAGCAGCATTATCAACGGTACGCTCTCGGCCGGGCGCAAATCCCGATAGGAAATATCGCTACGATGGGGGCCCCAAAGCAGCCGCTGCATCATCCGATACAGATATACCGATGCGCCGGTCCAGGTGAGCGAGACGATCAAAAGGTCCCAGGAGATTTGCACGCTTGGATGGAGCAGCATGCCGATATAACCGGCAAATAGTCCGAAGGGTGGCAAACCGATAGCGGCCATCGAAAACAACGCCAATAGAGTTGCGAAGCGAGGCATGGGATGGGCCAATCCGCTAAGGTGTTCGAGAGCCTGGTCGCCATAACGCAACTGAAGTCGATGCCAGGCCAAGAGCATCCCGCCAGTGGTCAGGACCAAAGAGATAAAATACACCGCGGCTTGCGCTGTCAGCATCCGGCTGCCGGACAGATGCCACCAGAGGATCGAGTGGAAGGACAAGCTGGCGTACGCCAACAAAGGCATTAAGTGAGACTGCAACAAGGCCCGGAACATGCCAAAAAGCGCGCCGCACAATGCCAATACACGAATTCCCGTAAGGGGCTCGGAGGGCAAGCCAGCAAGTAAATCGCCAACTCCGTAAAGTCCTGCGGTCGGCATTAGAATCACTAAACCAATGGCCAGGTAGCCCTGAGAGCGGGCCAGCGCTGCTACGAAAAGCCCATGGAAGGGGAACAGCGGCAAGGTGGCGGCCACAGCGACAAACCGCATGGTCGTCGACAGAGACAACTCTTCAGGCCGCACGGAAAGGCTCAGTGCCCAGGCAAGCGCGACGAAACTCGCGCCGCAAGTAAAGAGGCGGCTGGTGCTCAATCCGGCAATCCTGCGGCGACAGGGAATGCCGACTCTCAACGCGATCCCATCGAGATAAAGTCGATTCATCAACAACAGATAGAGACGGAGCTTGAATTCGTGCACCCATTCGGGCAAGCGAATCGAGCGCCCATGGGCATGGGCATAGATTAAGACCCAACCGAGCAGGATAGATAGCGCGGCTAGCGCCACCAGGAGATCGAACAGCGCGCCGGGTAATGCGCCAGCTTGGAAATGGGCGGCAACCTCGCCGGCGCCCGGAAAGAGAAAATTGGTAAAGCTCTCCGCCGCCGTGAGGTATGTCACCACCACCACGAAGAGAGTGACGAGCATGGTCGCGGCAACCTTCCAGGATGCCACGGCGCGCAAGCGGTACACCGTGAGAATTGCTTGGGCCGAAGTCGCCCAACCGAAAAATAAAAATATCACTGCGCCCTGGGAATCGGCCAAGGGAACGCGCAACACTCCATGGCCGGCCAGGACGATAATCAGTGGCAGGATGAGGGTCAAGGCAAAGCCGGTGAACCAACTCAAGCTGGAGAACTCGTCGATGCCAGCTGCCTCATCCTTAGGCGGGAGTCTCGGCTCCTTGCGGGCGGCGTGAATAATGTTACCGCTGCTCAAGAAAAGGGTGCCTTTAAAAATTCCGTGGGCGATGAGATGAAACACTGCCAAGCCATAGGCGCCCAGCCCGCACTCCATTATCATGAAGCCCATCTGGCCAATGGTCGAGTAGGCCAAGGTTTTCTTGATGTCGTTCTGGATCAGCATCATCGATGAACCCAGCAGCGCGGTCAGCAACCCGACGGCGAAGGCCACATGGAGAGCGGTCGGGCTCAGATCGTAGAGCGGCGCCAGACGGGCTAAGAGAAATCCACCGGCGTTGATGATCCCCGCATGCAATAACGCGCTCACAGGCGTCGGTGCGTAAAGGGAATCGGGCACCCACAGGTGCAGCGGGAATTGCGCCGATTTACTCATGGCGCCGACAAATATCAAAAGCGTCACCACTGTAGTGCCGCTAAATTCCCATCCCCCAGCCGGCCAAAGCGAGAAAATCACCGGCACTTCGCTAGCGCGGATAAATAGCTGGCGCAAGTCTAAAGTTCCGTAGAGAGCATAGGCGACGACGATGCCCATCAGAAAAGCGATGTCGCCGAAGCGCAGCACCGAGAACACACGAAAGACTCCCCGCACGGTGGCGGGATGCGAGTAAT
>JBGTCC010000830.1:0-10529 GCA_041749055.1 Thermodesulfobacteriota bacterium
TCTGACATCCGACTTCCGACTTCTGGCTTCTGACCTCGGTTGCTCAGAATCACTTATATATCTTGTCGATGAAGCCGCTCTTGTCGAGCTCGCGCACGATGCTGTCGTCGACCAAGTCTTCCAATTTCAGGCTCATGCCCGGTTTGCGGCTCAAAGACTCCTTGATCTGCTCCTCGGCGCCAGATCGCGTCACAAGCGGCACGCGGTCATGTAATTTGGCCATCGCGTTGTACGAGTCTTCTAAATAGCGCGGGTTTGTCTGGCGGGCGAATTTGCCGATGAACTTCTTGCTTTCCTCTTTGCGCGTTTTAAGAAAATGGGTCGCTTCGATCAGCGCCATCGTCACGCGCCGGACCGTGTCGCGACGCGCCGCGAGAAAAGTTTTCGTTGTCGATGAGCAGATAAACGGAAACTCGTAGCGCTTTTGAAAATCCGCCGTGCTGATCAAGATCCGATGCGGCATGCCCTGGGCCAGGTGAATCACCCCCGGAGGAGAAGGAAAGCCAACAATCCGCCCGCCGCGAAACGCCGCTGCTCTTTCGGCGGTGCCGCCGACTTGAAGGATCGGCACGTCTTTGACTGGTTCAAGCCCCAAACCCTTGATCAGGATTCGCGCCGCCGAATCCGACGCGCTGCCGACTCGGCTAATGCCGATACTTTTACCGCGTAGCTCGTCGGCGGACTTGATCGATTCGTGAACCACCAATTCGTACGGCAGAGTATTGATGTAACAACCCGTAAGCACAAGATTAGCCCCGCCGACCACCGCGCTGGCCACCGTGCCGCCGGAGTTGTTACCGATTTGGATATCGCCGGCGATCATGCTCGAAACCGCCGTCGTCGAGCTCTGCACGAAAATCAATTCGACATCGAGACCGTGCTTCCTATAGAAGCCAGCGTCCTGGGCAGCGTACCAGACAAAGTTGGTGGCGTCCGCCGAACTATAAACTACCTTGATCTTTTCCTGCGCCGGCAGATTCCCCTCTCCTGCGACAAGACCTAAGGCTAGTAAAATCGTGGCCGTGGAACACTTCCCAAACATCGATGGCAACCTTCCTGAGCCAAGCTTCGGCTCACAGAATATTTCTTATGGATTTAACGCTAAGAGAACCGCGATTCAACCGCAGTGAAAATATTGGGCGGGAGACGATTTACTCACCTGCCGGCAACGCCATGCACTCGCCGACAGGCAGCTCGACCCAGACCTGGGTGCCGCGGCGCACCTGCAGGGTGTAGCGTTGGTGGGTTTGCAAAGTGTTTTTGCCGAGTTCGATGGCGCAATCGAGATATTCGCCGAGGAACATCGCGGCGCCGACCTTGCCCTCGATAACATTGCCCTCCTCGGTGGGCTTTTCTAACAGCACGTTAATACTCTCGGGCCGGACTACGACGACGACATTGCTGCCCACCGTCAGACCTTCAAGCAACGTGCATTTAAGCTTACCGTCCCCGGTCGCGACCTCGCCCGTGCCGTCGGACTCGATCTTGGCGACCTGGCCGGCCATCTGATTGGTGGAGCCGATGAAATTGGCGACGAACTTACTCTTGGGCTGGAGATAGACCTCGCGCGGCGCGCCCTCCTGGATTATCTCGCCGCCATTCATGATCGCGATCCGGTTCGACATCGACAAGGCTTCGATCTGATCGTGCGTCACATAAAGGGTCGTGATGCGCAAACGGCGTTGCAACTCGCGCAATTCGAAACGCATGCGCTCGCGCAGCTTGGCGTCCAAATTACTCAAGGGTTCGTCCAACAGGAGCACCTTCGGCTCGCGCACCAGCGCCCGCGCTAATGCCAGCCGTTGCTGCTGGCCGCCGGAAAGTTGCGTCGCCATGCGGTCCTCGTACTCGCCGAGCTCCACCTGCTCGAGAGCGCTTTTAACTTTTTTCTGCACGTCGCTGTTGCTAAAGCGCTCCTTACCGACCCGCAATGGGAATGCGACATTTTCGAACACTGTAAGATGCGGCCAAATGGCGTAGCTTTGGAACACCATGCCGATGGGCCGCCGAAAGGCCGGCACGTGAGTATTATCGTTGGCGGAGTATACTTTTTGGCCGGCGACAATGATTTCGCCCCCGTTGGCTCTTTCCAATCCAGCGATGCAGCGCAGCGTGGTGGTTTTGCCACAGCCCGAGGGTCCGAGCAGCGTATAAAAACGTCCGTCTTCGACGTTAAAAGAGATTTCGTTGACCGCCTTGACTCCGGGATTGTTGCCGTCGGCGTAGATCTTAACCAGGGACTTGACTTCGATCACGAAGAACCTCGCAAAAATTTATGACTGAATACCGATCTTGCCGGTAAGTTTGTAGAAGATCGCGACGACGGTCAACAGCGTGGCGATCATCAAAACACCAATCGCCGCGACCACGGTAACTTGACCCTGCTCGAACATGGTAAACAACAAAATCGACAGCACGCGACTTTCACCGGTGGCAAGCAGAACCGACGTTGAAAATTCCCGAAATGAAACGATAAAGATATAAATCCACCCAGCCACCAATCCCGGCCGCAAGAGCGGCAAGGTGACGCGCTTGAAGGTTTCCCACCACGAAGCGCCGGAAGCCGACGCGGCCTCCTCAAGCTCGCTATGAATTTGCAAAATTGAGCCGGAGGCTGCGCGCATGCCGTAGGGTATGTAACGGGTTACGTAAGCAATCATCAAAACCCAGATAGTGCCGTAAATCGGCAGCGGAAAAGCGACGTAGAGCAAGATTAGCGACATGCCCATGACGATGCCAGGAATCGTGATCGGCACAAAGGCAAGAAAGTCAAGAATCCAGGCACCGGGTAGCCGGCTCTTATAGACAATCCACGCTATTAGCGAGGTCAAGACCATCGCCACCGTCGCCGTCATGGTCGCCAGAATGAGGCTATTTTGCATCGCGTCCCAGAAGGGCCGAAAGCCGTTAAGAAAGCGATAATTGTCGAAGCTCAATTTGTCCAACGCGTCCCATCCTGGCGTTGCGAAAAAAGGCAAAAACGAGGCCCAAAACAAAACCAGAAAAGGCAACAGCACAACAAATATAAAATAGGTCAGCAAAAAACCCAGGCCGGCCCAGCGCCAAGCGCCCAGTTCGAACTGGCGCGGCCGAAACGCCTTGCCCGTGACGGTTTGAAACTTCTTGCTTTCCTTGGTCGAGCGCGTGTACAGCCAGACGCCGACCGCGCTTAACAACAACAGCCCCACGGCCAATGCGCCGCCGCGGCCGTAGTCGGGCGGATACTCATTGAAAGCCAGGTAAATCTCACTGGTGTAAACGTAGATGCGCGCCGGAATCCCGATCAGGGCCGGCGTTTCAAACGACTCAAGCGTGCGGACAAATAGAATCAACAAGACCGATGCCGCAGTCGGCATGAGCAAGCGCAGAGTGATACGCTTGAAGGTTTGCCAGGTGCCGGCACCGGACATCATGGCCGACTCCTCAAGAGACGGATCCATGGACTTGAACGCGGCCACCATGAGCAGAAACGCCAGCGGCACCTGTCCCACGGAGTGCACCCAAATCATCCCGGGCAGGGAAAAGACGTTGAACGGCGGCGAATCCCAGCCAAACACAGTCATCAACGCGACGTTCAGATAGCCGAATTTTGGACTGAGCAGGAAGATCCAGGCGATGGATTCGAGCACTCCGGGAAGAATCAACGGCACCACGGCGAGCGGAACGAAGATTTTCCGCAGCGGCGTATCGGTGCGCTCGGTCAGCCATGCCAGCATTGTTCCAAGAGCAAAGCTGAGAATTGCCGAGCCCGACCCGAAAATCAAGGAATTGACGAAAGTCGAGTAGGTATACTGGCTGGCATACGCGTTTTGATAGTTCTTTAGCGTGTAGACGAATTCCCGCGGCGCCACCTCGGCTTGAAAGCTGCCGATAAATAGCATCAACAGAGGCAAGACCGCCAGATAGATGAGCACGCCGGCGCCGACCAAAGGAATCAGCCATGCCGGATCAAAAGTAAAACCCGCTCTGCCAGTTCGCGTCATGGTAGCAGTGGCCATAGTACACCTTCTGGAGATCCCCGCGGCGAACACTCGCCCCAGTTATCTCAGCTTGAAAATTTCCTTCCAAATCTTGTCGTACTTGGGAAACTCTTTTAAATCGGCCACAGTGATAAAATAGGATTTTTCAGTTCTGGTCTTATCCACTGGTTCGACCTTTGGGTGAGCCGGATTGCGCCCCCCTTGGGCCATGACTTTTTGCCCGTCAATGCTGGCTACCCAGCGGGCGAACAGCAAGGCGGTGTTCGGATGTGGCGCGTTCTTGAAAATCGCCGTGCCGTTGATCGAAGCCACTCCTTCGCTCAGCATGTAATTGACCGGAGCGCCCTTCTTGATACGGCTCGGATAATGATGCGAGTAACAGGTCAAGCAAGCCGCGGCTTGGCCGGCGACCAACAACTCGGCCAATTGCGAATGTCCCTTGTGGAATTCGACGTTTTGCGCGGCGATTTTTTTCCAGTAGTCGATGGCCTTTTCATCGCTCTTGAATTTGTACTTGGCGAATGCCAAGAGCATCTCCAGGTCGCGCGGCTCAGCGATGAGACGGCCTTTCCAACGCGGATGAAGAAAATCGTCGTAGGATTTTGGCTCCTCCTCTTTCTTGACCAGATTGGTGTTCCACGCGGCGATAAAATACTGGAGGTCTGACGAGATCCAAAATGGCCCCTTCAGCCCCGCCGGATACTCCGCCGCTTCCGGCAAGTCCGCATCGAGCAACAAGCCTTGATCGTGGGCCTGGGTGACGTTTTCCAGGGGTATCTGCAAAACATCCCCTAACGTCTTGCCGCCGCGCGCCTCGGTGACCGCGCGCGCGACCAATTTATCGGAAGTCGCGTCGACGTGATTGATTTTGATGCCGGGAAATTTTTTCTCGAAAACCGGCAAGATCTTCTCGGCATTGACTTGCGCCAGAGTGCCGTAGAAATTAAGTGTGCCGCCCTCTTTCAGCGCCTTTTTATGTATTTCTTCGAGAGTTTCACCCCTCCCGATGGGAACAGCGATCAGGCCGAGCAGCAACACAGGCAAACTCAAGGAAAAACATCTGTTAACAAACCTCATTCGACAAGCCTCCTATTCGGAACATAAATAAGAACGACGGGCGCCAAGCACGTCGGGGTTTGTACCAAGCGGCGCCCGTCGTTTCAATACATCAACCGCGTTTAGTGGTTATCTGAGCTTGAACACTTCCTTCCATACCTTTTCGTACTTGGGAAACTGTTTAATGTCATCGGCGCCGATCGCGTAGAGTATCTTCGGGCGCACCGGATCGACGGGTTCGACCTTGGGATGCGCCGGGGTACGGCCGCCCTTGGCGTAGACTTCCTGGCCCTCTTTGGACTGCGCCCAACGGGCGAACAGCATGGCTGTATTGGGATGAGGCGCGTCTTTAGCAATCGCCACCGCGATGATGCTCGCGATACCTTCTGTCAGCATATAACCGAGCGGCGCCCCTTTCTTAATGCGCGGCGGATAATGATGTGAGTAACAGGTAAAACAAGCGGCCGCCTGTCCCGCCACCAGCAGCTCAGCGAGATCGGAATGGCCTTTGTGAAACTCGACGTTATTCGCGGCAATCTTGACCAGGGTGGCACGGGCCTTCTCAAGACTATTGAATTTATGCATTAAACCGATGACCAGCTCGGCATCCCGCGGTTCAGCGATCAAGCGATTTTTCCAGCGCGGATCCGCGAAGTCGTCGAGCGCCTTCGGCTCTTCTTCTTTCTTGACCTTGTCCGTATTCCAGGCGCCGACGAAAAAGATCATATTGTTGGCGAGCCAGTAGCGGCCTTTCAGATTGTTCGGATACTCAGCCGCTTCGGGAATCGGCTTTTCCGACAACAGTTTCTGGTCGTACAACTGGTTGATATTTTCCAGACCGAACTCGAAAACGTCCGATAACACCCTGCCGCCACGCGCCTCGGTAATTGCCCGTACGGCGAGCTTGTCAGAGGTCGCGTCGACATGGTTGATTTTGATCCCCGGAAAACGTTGTTCAAACACCGGATAGATCTTTTGGGCGTTGATTTGCGCGAGCGAACAATAACAATTCAGCACGCCGCCTTCTTTGAGCGCTTTCTTATGAAGTTCATCTAAAGTTTCGCTATGCGCGCCGTGCGCCATGCCGAGCAGAAATAAAGCGATAAAGCTGCTCAAAAAGAAACCGCTCTTCACATTCCACTTGTTAATCATGAAACCTCCGTTTTTGACTGCTTCGATATTTCGCGCGGCTTGTAGGCTTGCGCCCATCGATTACTTCTAACCGCCCGGCAAGCTAAATCAAGTGACATCAGGCAAAACGCCATTCATCGCAATCTAAAGATTTCCTTCCAAGTTTTTTCATACTTCTTCCAATCTTTGATTTCTTCGGTGCCAATCGGATAGATATTCTCTGGACGGATTTTGTCGCTCGGATCGACCTTGGGATGGGCCGGATTTCGCCCGCCTTCAGCATAAACCTTTTGCCCTTCTTCGCTGCCCGCCCAACGCGCGAAAAGCAGCGCGGTATTCGGATGCGGCGCGCCCTTTGCCAGCGTTGTGGCGTTGATCGTGGCGATTCCCTCGGTCAGCATAAAGCCCACCGGTGCGCCTTTTTTGATTCGCGACGGGTAGTGGTGCGAGTAGCAGGTGATGCAGCCTGCGGCCTGTCCCGCCACCAGTAACTCCGCGAGATCGGAGTGGCCTTTGTGGAACTCGACATTATTCGCCGCGATTCTCCTGATCAGGACAGTCGCCTTTTCATCGTTTTTGAATTTGTGCCGGGCTAGCCCCATCAACAGCTCGACGTCCCGGGGCTCTCCGATCAACCTGCCTTTCCATTTAGGATCGGCAAAATCGTCAAGTTGCTTGGGCTCATCGCCTTTTTTAACCAAGTTTGTGTTCCATGCCCCGGTCATAATAGTCAGAGAGTTTGCCAGCCAAAAAGAGCCTTTCAAGTTAGCCGGATAGGCGGCCGCTTCCGGCAAAACTTGATCGAGCGTCAGCTTTTGTTCGTGCAGCTGCAAGATGTTTTCCAAGGATATTTGAAAAACGTCCGCCAGTACCCGGCCGCCGCGGGCTTCCGTGATCGCCCGCACCGCAAGCTTATCCGCGGTGGCGTCGACGTGATTGATCTTTATGCCGGGGAAGCGCTTCTCAAACACAGGCAGTATTTTGGCCGCGTTGATCTGCGCCAGGGTACCGTAAAAATTGAGCGTGCCTTCTTCTTTGAGGGCTTTCTGATAAAGCTCGTCCAATGTTTCGGCGCGCGCGCCTGGTGTCATGCCGAGCAGAAATAACGCGACCGCGCCAACCCATGCAGCTAGGATCGGCAATTTTCGTGTACCAATCATAAAATCTCCTTTTCTACGGTTACCACAACATTGCGAACCTGGTTTCGAGTTGCGCGCGCGCTTAGATCAAGATGCCCAGGGCAACCAAAATCTACCGGAGTTTAAATACTTCCTTCCAAGTCTTTTCGTACTTTTTCCAATCTTTTATCTCGTCAGTGCCGATCGGATAGATTTTCTCGGGTTTGATTTTCTCAACCGGATCGACCTTGGGATGCGGCGGCGTGCGGCCACCCTCAGCATAAACCTTTTGTCCTTCTTCACTTGCCGACCAGCGCGAGAATAGCAACGCCGTGTTCGGATGCGGCGCGCCCTTTGCCAGCGCCGTGGCGTTTATCGTCGCGATTCCCTCGGTCAGCATAAAGCCCACGGGGGCGCCTTTTTTGATGCGCGGTGGATAATGATGCGCGTAGCAGGTGATACATACCGCAGCCTGACCGGCGACTAACAACTCGGCGAGATCGGAGTGCCCCTTGTGAAATTCGACACCGTTTGCCGCGATCGCTTTAATCAAGCTGATCGCTTTCTCGTCGCTTTTGAATTTGTGCCGAGCCAGCCCCATCAGGAGTTCGACGTCACGCGGTTCCGCGATTAGCTTTCCCTTCCACTTGGGGTCGGCAAAATCATCGAATTGCTTGGGCTCTTCACCTTTTTTGACAGAATTCGTATTCCATGACGCGGTGATAAAAATCAAATCCGCGGCAAGCCAATAGGTTCCTTTGAGAGTGGCCGGATAGGCAGCCGCCTCCGGCGGCAGCTGATCGAGGGTGAGCTTTTGTTCATTGAGCTGTAATATATTCTCAAGCGACATTTGGAAAATGTCCGCCAGCACTTTGCCGCCGCGGGCCTCGGTAATCGCCCGAACCGCGAGCTTATCTGCGGTGGCATCCACATGATTTATTTTAATTCCCGGGAAGCGTTTCTCGAACACCGGCAGGATCTTCGCCGCATTAATCTGCGCCAAAGTTCCGTAAAAATTGAGCGCCCCGCCTTCTTTAACCGCTTTCTTGTAAATGTCATCCAGGCTTTCGCTCTGGGCTGAACTCATCCCCGGCAACAACAGGCCAAGAACGATCAGCCAAATCCCTAGACGTTTTCGCTTGATAAACATGCCTACTTCCTCCTCTGGTTAGCGTCAGTTAAGTTGCGGTTATTTTTTTTCGCCCTTGAGCGCGATCTGTAATTTATTTCTCAGCTCCGGATTCATGGCCAAAAATTCGACGACCAGTTTATGGATATCCTCGCCGATCAGCGGATCGATCTCCAACTTGCCTTTAGCCGCGTCGGCGCCCAGATCCTTGTCCTTAAACACCCGCGAGAAGGCGGTCTCTAAGGCCTGAGCGCGCTCCGCGGGGACGCCCGCAGGCAGCACATAGACTTTGCCGAAGTCGTTCGGTGTGCTCGTGCCATACTTGAGCAGCAACCTTTGCTCTTCGGACCGCGCGATCTGTTGAATGGTCGGCACATTGGGCACGATCAAATCCTTTATCGGCTTCTCGGTCAGTTGCGCCAACACAACCCACTCGCGATTCTTAATCTTATCGAAAGAAGTTATTTTTGAAGAGGTCCAGGTGTTAAAAAATCCATCCACCTCGCCGCTATCCAAAGCCAGCCGCACATCTGCCGTGCCCTTATATCCCGAGACAATTTTTAAGTTTACGTTGAGAGCTTCTTTGACCAGTATCGGCGCATGCTCGACGGTGGAGCCAGGGATCGCCCCGAGGGTTACTTGTTTGCCCTTGTCGCCGCGCAGCTCGTCGAACCTCGTGATTCCAGTTCTCTTATGGACAATCATCAAGTAGCTTTCGCTGACCGGAACTGCGAGATAGCGAAATTTACCCATGTCATATTGAACCGCCGGGTTGCCGAAGAGCTGCTCCAATACGATCGGACCCGAGATGTTCCCGATAATCGTGCCGTCTTTGGCCGCGGCGTTATAGACATGATTAGCCGCGATGATGCTTCCGGCCCCGGACATGTTGTCGACCAGCACATTAGGGTTGCCGGGAATATGGCGCGACAGGTGGCGCGCGATGAGCCGGGAGTATTGATCATAGCCACCACCGGCGGAGAAACCAACGACAATTCGGACGGTCTTACCGCGGTAGAAGTCGGCCACGGCCTTTTCATCGAAGCCAGCCTTAGGTGCCGGTATTTGAGCCGCCAAGAGCGGCTGCGCGTAAAGCGCGATACCGACTAGCAATGACAAGAATCGAACTTTAAGACTCATGTATATAGCTTCCTCCGTTTTGTCGTACTTGGTTGCGGCCAATTTTAGGATGTCGCCTTAGTGGTTAGACGATGGCCCAACCCACCGCTTCAAGTTTTCCGAATCAGCGGCTTACTTAAATGTTTTCCAGCTTCTTCAAAGTCGCGCCGTAATCCTCGACCGCCTTGTCGATTGGGTAGTCCGGCTCATAGCCCAACTGCTCCTTGGCTCTGGAGAAGTCGCTCGACAAGCGCGAGTCCGGATAGGGCATCGGATTGGTGGTTTTGACGATTTCAATGTTGGAACCGGGGAATTTGTTGCGGATGGCTTGAACGATATCTTCACCGCTGATCATGTCGGCATTGCCGATGTGAAAGAGCGTATCTTTAAAATTATCCTTGCAGACCGCCAGCACCGTACCCTTGGCGGCGTCCTTGCCGTAGAGGATCTCCGACGGACCGTAGGGCCAATTGATCTTCGCCGCCTCGCCTTTGACCGCGGCACGGATCATTTGTTGGATGGCGATCTCACGGGTCGCTTTGAGCGTTGCCGGCGACGGACCGTAAAGTCCGCCGGTGTAGCGCAGGCAGATGAACTCGAAGTTATAGCGCTTGGCATAGGCGCGGCCCATGAACTCACAGCTCGCCTTGGTCGCGGCGTAGACAGACGGCGGGTTCATCGGGATATTTTCGTCGATTTGCTTGACCCCCTCGCCCAGCGAACCGAGATAGACGGTGCCGGAACTGGGGAAGACCACGCGCCTGACGTTTTCCAAGCGCGCGGCTTCGAAGACATTGATTGTGCCCATGAAGTTCAAGCGCACGCCGCTGTAGGGCCGGCGCTGCACTTCTTCGCCGAGAAACGCGGCCAAATGGATGATTTGATCACAGTCGTTATCGCGGATCGCCGAGATCAGCGCCGGCATGTCGGCCATGTCGCCGCGGATCAGCGTCACCTTGCCGGTGTCGACACCGACCGCGTGAAGCAACCTCTCGT
>JBGTCC010000831.1:0-5184 GCA_041749055.1 Thermodesulfobacteriota bacterium
GGCGCGGCGGCTTCGCGCTTTAGCGGGCTGCACCATCTGGTGTTGAGCTTGGAAATTCGCGCCGGCCTGGGCGAACTGGAAGCGCACCTGGCGATTCAGCACGCGGCGTACCAAGTCGCGTGCAAGCTCGCCGCGACGACCCAAGGACTAGCCGCGGCGCGCACGGAGATTTTCTCGTCGCGGGTGCATGGCAGCTCGCGGCCACGGGTGGTGTTGATTCAAGGCTGCATCACCCAAGCGCAGCAGCCCCACGCCGGCGTGAGTTATTATGGCCTGCCGATTCGCGAGTCGTTGCCGACGGCGCTTCATCCTAATGAATTGTTGGACGGCGCGATGACCATGAACACCACCCGCGGCATCGGTTATTATCCGACGACCTGGGACTGGCAGAATCACCCATTGGCGCTGGGCTTGTGCCGCGAGCAGGCGGACGGCCATCTCGATTTCGCCGGAGTTATTTTAGAGCGCATATCCTACGAGACCCATCACGCCAAAGAAGTCGTTGCCCATAACACGGCTCGACTGGCACAAAGTTTGGGCGCCGACGCCGTGCTGCTCACCTGGCTCGGCTCGGGCAATGCCTTCGTCGAGATGATGTTGACGATCCGCGCCTGCGAGCGGCTCCGCATCAAAACCGTTCTCGTCACTTACGAATACGGCGGCAAAGACGGTGTCGATTCGCCGCTGCTATTTTATGCCGCTGAAGCGGACGCCGTGGTCAGCACAGGCAGCCGCGATCGCTGGATCGAATTACCCGCGGCGGAGAAAGTCATCGGTCCCTACCGCGATATTCGTGTCTTGACCTATCCCGGCGCTCCGACGACGCCGGCGTCCAATGCTTTGACACTCGACGCGCGCGATATGATCATCGGCGGCGTCGACAATTGGGGCGGAGGGAAGTGGGCATGCAAATTGTATTGATCTCTCTCTCGGGGATGGTTGAAATTTTTCGTCACGTCGATCCATTCAACCGGGCTCAAGACGGTCAGGTCATGTTTCAGGCAACGAGAACTTCCGTCAAACCGGCGCTATCGTCACCCCGGTGAAAACCGGGGTCTATCCCCAGCCCGAGAATCTGGATACCGTTCTGTATTAGCAGCAGGGAGGCGAGAGTGGCAGATAAACCTAAGCAGATCATTGCCATCGGCGGCGGCGGATTTTACCGGGATGCAGAGAATCTTGAACTGGAGAAATATATCATTCGGCAAAGCGGAGCTGACAACCCGCGCGTCTGTTTCATCCCGACGGCGAGCGGTGAGCCGGATCATTATGTCGCCAGTTTCTATGCCGCGTTCTTAAAGCTTGGCTGCCAACCTTCGGTGCTGACGTTTTTCAAGCGGACCCCGGACTTGCGCTCGTTCCTGCTCGATCAAGACGTGATCTATGTCGGCGGCGGCAATACCAAGAGCTTAATCGCCCTGTGGCGCGATTGGGGCGCGATCGAGATACTCCGCGAGGCATGGGAGTCCGGCATCGTGCTCACCGGCGTGAGCGCGGGCGCGATCTGTTGGTTTGAGCAGGGGTTGACCGATTCTTTTTCCGACGGTCTGCGCGCGCTCGACTGTCTCGGTTTTCTCCCTGGCAGCTGTTGTCCGCACTACGACGGCGAAGCGCAGCGCCGGCCGTCCTTGCATAGGTTATTGAGCGCCGGTGAAATTACCGCCGGGGTCGCCATCGAAGACTGGACCGGCGTGCATTTCGTTGGCAGTGAGATTCATAGAGTGATTGCCTCCAAGCGCGGCGCGCGGGCTTACAGTATGCGCGCGGTCCATGGCTCGGTGCAGGAAGTGGCGCTGCCGGTGGAAAACTTGGCGTAGAGATTTAACATTGAGATCGAGTTCCGCTTCGGTTCGCCGGCGCAAGGCTAGATGTTGGCGTGCGCGGCAATGAAGGATTGAGCGGGTGCGTTCGAGCAGACCAACTGAGACCCTTCCGCACGGCCCGGAGTGCGGGGTGTTCCGTTCTCATTTTTGCGAGAACTAACTTGCTTTTTTCCCAGCGCTGACAATCCGCAGCCGCTCGGGCTGAACAATTCACTTAACCCAGCTGGCATGCTAGTTGCGCCCTAATCGAGTTGAGTGGCTTGCCTGGAAAGGAGATGGCTATGTATTCAAAGCTCTTGATCCCGCTGGATGGTTCGGGCATCTCAGAAAAGGTGCTGCCATTTGCGCGCATCTTGGCCACGAGCCTCAAGCTGCCCATCGAATTCCTGGAAGTCGTCGATATCGCCGCAGCGACGGCGCATATCGTAGCCGATAAGGCGCGTTATCTGGGAACGATCATCGCTCAAGGCGAGCGGGCGAGCCGCGAACACTTGGAAGAAGTCGCCGCGACGTTCCCAGGTTTTCGCGTGACCTGCAGAGTGGAAAAAGGCCGACCCGCTGACGCGATCATTGAGAGAGCTGAGGCCGAGAAAGGCACGCTGATCGCCATGGCCACCCATGGCCGCGCGGGAATCAACCGCTGGATGATGGGCAGTGTGGCGGAAAAGGTGCTGCGCGGCACGACGGCGCCGCTGTTGCTCGTGCGCGCCGGCGATGACGCTGGCAGCGGCTCGAGCGCCGCGATGAAATCCATCGTCGTTCCCCTCGACGGTTCGGAGCTGGCCGAGTCGGTGTTGCCAACTGTCTGCGAAGTCGCCAAAAAGCTCGACCTCGAGATCCTTCTTTGTCGCGCCTATGAATTAGCGGCCACGGCGTATTATGGCAGTGAAGACTATCTACCCAAGTATGATGATATGCTGCGCGACATGAAGGCAGCCGTGGAAGGGTATCTCAAGAAAACGGCCGAAGCGTTGGCGGCCTCGGGGCTAACCAAAGTATCGTGGGTGGCGCTGGCAGGATCCGACGCCGAGGAAATCGTGCGTTACGCCAATCAGCATCATGATGCGTTGGTGGCGATGTGTACCCATGGCAGATCCGGAGTGGCACGTTGGGCGCTCGGCAGCGTCACCGAGAAAGTCGTGCGTCATGCCGAAGAGCCGGTGCTGGTGGTTCACGCCGCGTGACTCGCCATTGACCGCACGACGATTAACTAACGAGGCAGTTTGCAGGAGGTGACTATGAGTAAGATAAGAAAGATCTTGGCAGCGACGGATTATTCTGATTTGTCCTGTGTCGGTCTGCGTCGCGCGTTCGAAACCGCTCACGAAGCCGGCGCGGAGCTGATCGTGTTGCACGTGATCGACATGAGCAACGATTGGTTCGGCCAACATGAAAATCTCGGGCCGGTGCGCACCTTGTTGGCCGAACAGAAGGAGTTCTTGGATAAATTCTTGCGTGAGAAGTTCGGCGAGTTGATGAATCTGGTCGAGGTCCGGCAGCGAGTTGAAGTGGGCGCGGCCCCTGTGAATATCGCCGATCTCGCCGGGCGCGAAGCGGTGGATCTAGTGATCATGTCGACTCACGGGCGCACCGGGTTGGACCATATTCTGCTCGGCAGCGTGACTGAGAAAGTGATCGCCCATGCACCTTGTCCGGTGATGGCGGTTCCGGCGCCCAAGCGGCATGATCCGTTGTCTGTGACGGCGTGACGGGTTGCGTGATTTGGCGCCGGATAGGCTACGTGATTAGATGGGGCACGAAGCAGCTCAAGTTGTTGGTGACTCGCGTGTCCGATTCGCGGATGCCGATACCGGCGGCGACGCCGTCGATTATCCAACTGCCGATGATGGGATAGGCGCCGTCGAAGTTCGCGATACGGGCTGTGGCCTGATAGATGAAACCTTCCTCGCCGTAGGGGCCTCCGGTTGCCTCAACCGCGGCGCCGCGATGGATCGTCACGTTGGCGCCTTCGCGCGAGAGCAAAGGCTTTTTAACGTATCCGGTCAAATGCTTCGGATCGGTGAAATAACACTCCAACAGATTGGCGTGATGCGGGAACAGTTCCCAGAGAATGGGTAGAATTCCCTTGTTCGATAACAGCATCTTCCACATCGGCTCGACCCATTGGGTCAAGGTATAAGACGTGAAAAAATGCCCGGCGAATCGATCGCGCAACAGCCACTCCCCGGGGTAGAGTTTGAAAATGCTGCGGATCGGCTTTTCCGCCTGATCGACGAAGGTATTCCGTTCGGCGTCCCAACCGATATCGTCAATTGTGACCAGCGTACTTTCGATACCGGCCTGGCCAGCCAAGTCCATGAGATAGGTCACTGTCATCAAGTCTTCACTGTTTTCCATGTCCGGCGGCGGCAGATAGGCGAAATGCATGGGATTGGCCAGATAGGGCTTCAACTCTTGCCACTTGGCCAAAAGCTTTTCGTGAATAGAATTGAACTGATCGATGGGGGAAACGCTCTTGCAGCCAGTGCCACTGCGCGACGGCGGCTTCGACCAGCGCGGTCGGCGTGTCGGCATTGTATTCGAGTAACTTTAGCTGCTCGCCGTCATAGGCGAGGTCGAAGCGACCGTAGAGCGCCGGCGGTTCGTCCTCCCAGGCTAGCTTGATGAATGGAACCGCAGCGGCAGGAATGGCCAGTTCGTCGAAGCGGTTGTTGTCGACGATATGCTGTGCCGCTTCGAGGCACATCTGATGCAGTTCGTTGCTCGCTACTTCGATGCGGTCGATTTCAGCAGAGCGAAAAGAGTAATACGCCGACTCGTTCCAGTAGGGTTGCCCCTCGGTATGATGGTAAATCAGACCGATCTCTTCGACTTTTTTCTCCCAGTCGGGGCGCGGTGGGATGGTTATTCGTTGCACTGCGTGAATCCTTTTTCACCACGAAGCGTTCATGAGCTTACGCTCGTCAATAGACAATGAAAATGGGTGGATTCCCCTCCACATGCTCATCTGCCCGAATCGTCATTCCCGCGCAGGCGGGAATCCCGGTTTGTTCCCCGCCGAATTAGCCTGGATACCCGCTTTCGCGGGTATGACGGAACCTCGGAAGCGATTCGTTACCCAGGTCAACCACGTAGAGATATTTTCGAAGGAGCCACGACGGACACGAAGTTGTCGGAATATTTGGAGTTCCGAACCTCGTGCTCTTCGCGCCTTCGTGGTCCATCTGTTCCCACACTAAATATCAGCTGCTGATGGAACCGCCGCGGCTGACGAATGCCTTCCCGGTGGAGCCGAAGCCGCCGCGCTGTACCCGGCTAGCGCTTTGGTAGTTAACGCCGCTCTGCGGCACATGACCGCCGCCGCTAACGACATCGCCGGGATAGTAGCCGCGACCGCCAT
>JBGTCC010000832.1:0-6476 GCA_041749055.1 Thermodesulfobacteriota bacterium
CGAACCAAGCGTTTGCCAGTAAGAAACCAACTAGCAACCAACCAAGGTACTTCTTGTTCATGCGTTTTCCCTCTTACTCACGTCTCCTTCACCGAATCACCCGATCCGCCCGCACCAGCACATTGGGCGGGATCGTCAGGCCGATATGCTTTGCCGCGTCAAGATTGATGACCAGCTCGAACTTTGTCGGCCGTTCCACGGGGATGTCCATCGGTTTGGTACCTTTGAGAATCTTGTCGACGTGCACGGCAGCGCGGTGTGCCATCTCTGCCAGGTTTGGACCGTAGGACATTAAACCGCCGTCGGGAGCCCAGGAGCCCCAGTCGCCGACCAGCGGTATGCGACTCTTTGCCGCGTAATCCAAAATGCGTTGGCGTTGAAAATTAATAAGCCGCGACGAGACGATAATGAGAGCCTGAGATTTCGCCTTCGTGGCGGCATCGAATTGGCCGTCGAAGTCCTCGCCGCGCCGGACTTGCAGCGATTGCAACCGCACTTTCATTGCCTGGGCCGCGCTTTGAATTTCACGAAACTCGGGATCGGCGTGATCGGGATTCCACAGTACCGCCACTCGAGAAATCCGCGGCGCGATTTCTTTCAATAGCTCCAATCTTTTCCCCGCCAATTCGTCGAGAATGAGCGTGATGCCGGTAATGTTGCCGCCGGGATGGGCCAGGCTGGCGACAATCCCCGATTGCACCGGATCGTTGCTCACCCACATGACGATAGGAATCGTCTTGGTTGCTTTCTGCGCTGCCGGCACGACATCGCCGCCGAGGGCAAGAATCACATCGGGATTAAGCCGCGCCAGTTCGGCGGCAACTTCCGTAAGCCGTTCGGGTTTGCCGCCAGCGAAACGGTATTCCACCGATAGATTTTTCCCCTCAGTGTAACCGAGGTCGCGCATGTTTTGGCGAAAGGCTGCAACGTTCGGGTCGTTTTCCGGCGTGCCGTAAAGCAGCATGCCGACACGCGGTATTCTTGCTGGCTGTTGCGCCTGGGCAAATGTAACATTTGTTAGAAATACACACGCCAGTAGCCTGATAGCCATTTTGTAATTCATGTCACGTCTCATTTCATTTTGCCTTTTTCATTTTCACTTTTGCCTTCATCGAATCACCCGATCCGCTCGCACCAACACATTCGGCGGAATCGTCAGTCCGATCGCCTTCGCCGCTTTCAGATTGACGACAAACTCGAACTTCGTCGGTTGTTCCACGGGAAGATCGGCAGGCTTCGCGCCCTTCAAAATCTTGTCCACATACGTAGCGGCGCGGTGAAACAAGTCTGGATAATTGGGCGCATAACTCATCAGCCCGCCGTCTTCGACAAATTCGCTCTGAGGAAAAATCACCGGCAGACGGTTCTTTACCGCAAGCGCGGCAAACTGGGTTCGATGAGAAAAGACCACGGCGCTCGACAGCACGAGGGCAGCGTCAGCACGCCCTTTGCGAGCGGCTCGGAATGCGCTCTCAATATCTTTGGGACCAATTATATCCTGGAATTGATGCTTCACTCCGAACGCCCGGGCAGCGATTTCTATCTCTTTTGACGCTTGGGTGGTGCCCGGTTGGGTCGAAGTCCCCAAGACAACCATTTGGGTAGCCTTGGGAATGACCTCCTTCAAAATCTCCAGGCGTTTCCCACTTAACTCTGGCAACAGAGCGCTCAATCCTGTGATGTTTCCTCCTGGGCGCGCCAGACTGGAGACGAATCCCGAGCCGACCGGATCATTATCGAAGGCCAGGACAATGGGAATCGTCGAAGTTGCTCCTTTGGCGGGTCGGGTTACGGCGGGACCAGCCGTGATAATGATGTCCACCTTAAGGCGCACTAGCTCGGCCGCTAGATCGGGGAGTCGTTCTGATTTCCCTTCGGCCCATCGATACTCAATGACAATGTTTTTGCCCTCGATGTAGCCGAGTTCGCGGAGCCCCTGTCGGAATGCCTCGATGCGAGCTGAATTCGTAGACGGGTCGGTGGCACCTAAAACTCCTATCCGCGGGATTTTCGTCGACTGCTGCGCCTCGACTCGCAAAGGGGATATCAGACAGAAAAATGCCAGTAACCAACTCAGGTCGACGCTGTTCATCGATCACGCCCCCATTTGTCTAATTGGTCGGGTAGCAGGCCCACGTCTTCGGCATCTTCCCGGCGCTATAACGCAGAATCAATGCCACAAGCGACTCATTCATAAATAACCCTAGTGAGCTGAATTCACAAAGGAATTTTTTCACGAAACGATTGTGCCGGGAGAATGGGAACGAAGGGCGAGTAGTCGTTTTGCTACTCGGTGTAGCAAAAATGCAACACCCAACTTGGTCGGGATAAGAAGAAGTTACTCCCGCCAAGGCGCAAAGACGCTAAGTGACATGCCAGTGGCCTGTCATCCCGAGCGAATGCGAGGGATCTAATGAAGGATTTCTCTCTCCGTTCGAAATGACAACATTCACCTTTGCGCCTTGGCGCCTTGGCGGGAGATATTCCGGTTTCTTGTTATCCCCTTTGCTATCCGTTGGAGTTTAGGTCACCAACACAAATTTTGTGGCCACGCGATTGCCGCTCTACCACCCCAGGGCGTATGCAATACGCCCCTACAAATCCGATTCGAACTTTGCGCCTTGGCGCCTTTGCGAGAGATATTCCGATTTATTTTTGTGGCCCTTGCGTTCTTTGCGGCCAAATATCCGAGTCCGATTCTCTTCCGTGATTACGGCGCAACTCCACGGTCGCAGCGCTGTCGAGCTCAAACCGCCGTCCGTCTTGCCGGATCTCGACGCCATAGTCGCGCCGCGCCGCTTCGACGGAAACGTAACCCGAACGGACATCGACCAGCACTTTCTCCGCCGGGCGCTCGAACGCGCTCCAGAATCCGCCGCCACCACCGGTTTCGATCGTGAAGCTGTCGCCGTTGTCGATTTCGGTGGGCTTGATTTTGCCCGTCGGAAAGGTCTCCACCGCGCCGTTGTTATCGCTGACGAAGATTTGATTCGCCAGCGCGTCATTGCCGCCATGCAAGCCCCAGGGCGCGCAGATGGTCCGCTCAACGTGGGCGTGGATGGTCGCCGCGCGGCGCATGCGCACTTCGTTGGACACTCCCAGGCCGCCGCGAAACTTGCCCGCGCCGCCGGAGACCTGGCGCAACGAGCGGTGCTCGACGATGATCGGATTTTTCGCTTCGGTGGCTTCCACCGGCGCGTTATGGGTGTCGCCGTCGTTGAGACACACCGTCGCGTTCATGCCGTCTTCATCATGCTTGGCGCCCCAGCCGCCGCCGGGATGGCCGATGTGGGACCAGAAAAATCGCCCGGTCTCGGCATCGAAACCATGCGGATTGACCGTGCATAGATCGGCGTAGTGGCCGGCGATGGTGCGCTCGGTACAGGCCGGCGCTAGGGCGCGAAACAGCGTGTCGCACACGGTCATCGGCACGGTCATCCAGACCCGCACCGGCGCGGGCTTCACCGCGCTGATGACCCGGCCGAGCGGCAGTATAATTTTCAGCGGCCGAAACGATCCATCGTTGATCGGCAGCAACATGGGCGTGGTGATGCACTTGAAAACCACTTCGGCGGCGGAGCGGCCCGCCGTGATACCCGAATTATAGTATCCCGCCACCTGCGGGCTCACATTGCTCAAGTCGATGGTCATCTGATCGTCTTTGACCTCGACGCGCACGCGGATCGGGATATGTTTGCCGAGATTGACGCCGTCGTCGTCCATGAACGACTCGGCTTCATAGACGCCGTCGGGGATCTGGCGTACCGCGGCGCGGGCGAGTTTCTCGCTTTGTTGGTAAATCAACTGAATGCTGTCTTTGAAAACCTTATTGCCGTAGCGCCGTAAAATGCTCAGGACACGCCGCTCGCCGGTGCGGATCGATGCGAGCTGCGCGCGCATATCGCCCATGGCGCTTGCGGGCACGCGCACGTTGGCCTTGATAATCGCGGTGATCTCGGGATTCTCCACTCCCTGGCGAAAATGCTTCACGAAGGGCATCTGCAATCCTTCGGAGAAAATATCCCGGGTCACGCCGCCTAGCTGCCCGCCGATATCCTGCCAGTGCGCCATCGACGAGGAGTACGCCACCAATTCGCCGTCATGGAAAATCGGCAGCGTGTAGATCATGTGATTGAGATGGCTGCCCATGATGTAGCTGTCGTTGGTGAGGAGAATATCGCCGGGTTGAATATTGTCTTTGCCCCAGTGAGCGATCTTCGCTTTGATCGCATCCGACAACCCACGGACAAACATCGGCAAGCCCAGGCCGATGGAAATGGTATTGCCATCGGCATCGAACAGCCCGACGGTAAAATCCTCGGCCTCGTAGATGATCGTGTGATAAGCCGTCCGCATCAGGTTGGTTTTCATCTCGCCGGTGATCGCCACCACCGCGCTGCGGATGACCTCAGTCGTAAAAGCGTCAACCTCGATAGGCGAGGTATGCAAAATTACAGATTCCATATGCCAAACTCGCTACAAATCGGCTGACTCGCAACTATCCGTCATTCCCGTAACACGGGAATCCAGGCGAATCCGAAATTGGACCTCGGACAAACACCTTCGCGGTTGACACTAAAAACTCAAATCTCACCGAATAGGATCTGATCTCCTAGTCCGTCATTCCCGTGACAACGGGAATCCAGGTTCCACACACCGTCAAACAATCTCATCCCACAAATCCTTCCACTCGGGATTTTTCTCTTCAATCAGCTCCAGCTTCCAAGCGCGATTCCATTTCTTCAACTGCTTCTCGCGCGTAATCGCCGAAAGCATGGCGCCGTGCAACTCGTAGTAGACCAGACGATGGACTTCGTATTTATTGGTGAAACCATCAACCGAATTGTTCTTGTGCTCCCACACACGCTTGACCAGATCGCTGGTTGCTCCGATGTAAAGCGTGCCGTTAGGTTTGCTAGCCATGATGTACAGCGCGGGTTGCCTTTCCATGAATTACCTGGATTCCCGTTTTCACGGGAATGACGGATACGGGATCACGGTATTCCTACCGAAAAATCTCAATTTTTCTTTCCGTCATTCCGGCCAACCTCCGGCGAAGGCCGGGATTAAAATTGATCAGGCACCATCTCCCAACTGCATGATGAGATGGCCGTATTCATTGACCGTAACTAAATCCCCCGGCTCCACCACCGTGGTAGACGCCACCTCTTCGATGATCGCCGGGCCGTGGATGACGTTGCCTTGGAGTAAATGATCGCGATCGAACACCGGCGCCGCCATGGCGCCGGCAGCATCGAAGTTCACCATGCGCTCGCCGCGTTGCGCCGCGGCTGGTGGTGCTGCCTCTCCTTTGGCGATCTGCGGAAACACCGGCTTATTTAACCGGCCGATCGCCGACACGCGCAGGCTGACGATATCGGCGGACTCTTCCGGCGCGCTATGGCTGTAGCGCAAATCATGGGCTTCGTCGAAGCGCCGCTTCACTTCGGCGCGGGCGGATTCATCGCCGACGGCGGCAGGCATGCCGACCGCCACCGCATGTTCCTGGCCGACGTAGCGCATGTCGGCGGCGCGTTCGAAGGAGATGCGATCTAAGGCGATGCCGGAGTCGAGCAATGCCTTGCGCCCTCCGTCTTCCAATGCTTTGAACTGCGCTTCCAACTCGCTCATCGCCAAATCATCCAAGCGCTCGAACAGCGTCTGGACATAATCGCGGCGCAAGTCGGCCATGAGCATGCCGAGAGCTGAGAAATGGCCCGGCGCTTGGGGAATGATGATCTTGCTGATGGACAATTCTTTGGCGACTGAAGCCGAATGCAGGGGGCCGCCGCCGCCGTAGGCGACCAGTGTGAAGTCGCGTGGGTCGAGACCGCGCTCCAATGTCACATGGCGCACGGCGTTGGCCATTGCCGAGGTCGCCACCTGCAACATACCGGCGGCGGCACGCTCTAGTGTGACGTTGAGCGGCTGGGCAAGTTTTTCGTTCAACGCCGCTTCCGCGGCGCCGCGATCCAGGTGCATTTCACCGCCAAGAAAGTTTTCCGGCGACAATCGGCCGAGAATCACGTTGGCATCGGTCATCGTCGGTTCTTTGCCGCCGCGGCCATAGCTCGCCGGGCCCGGCTCGGCGCCGGCGCTCTTCGGCCCCACATGGAGTCCTCCGCCTTCGTCGAGGAACGCGATGCTGCCGCCGCCGGTGCCGACCTCGACGATGTCGAGGACCGGAATACGAATCGCCAAACCCTCGTTGTAGCCGCCGATAAAATAATCCGGCGACAGGCTCGGCTCGCCGCGGCGAATCACGCAGGCTTTGGCCGTCGTGCCGCCCATGTCGAAGGCGATGGCCGCTGCGAGATCGAGGGTCTCGCACAGCGCCATGGTGCCGACCACACCGCCGGCCGGCCCCGACTCCATCATCTGAATGCAGTGCCGGCGCGCCAGCTCGACATCCGCCAGGCCGCCGTTGGACTGCATGATCATCAGATTACCGGCGAAATTGTTTTGCTTTAGGCGCC
>JBGTCC010000833.1:0-2813 GCA_041749055.1 Thermodesulfobacteriota bacterium
TGCGCACGTCCGGCACCCCGGCCTTGTCGAGATAGTGCCAGATATAGGCGGCGCGGATCAAATTATTTTCCGCGCCTGGCGCCGGTTTGAACGGCGGCGCGCCGGTCATGATCGGATCGTTGCGGTACATCAAGCGCTTTACTTTTAACATCGGCTCCGAGCGCAGACCGCCGGCGTAGTAACCGGTGAATTCGCCGAACGGTCCTTCGGGAATACTCGTGCCGGGCAACACTTCGCCCTCAATGACGATTTCCGAATAGGCAGGGATCGGCAAGCCGGTGTGTTTGCCCAAGATCACTTCATAGGGCTCGCCGCGCACGCCGCCGGCGTAGTCGTATTCCGACTCGCCGGCGGGAATTTCCATCTGGCCAAAAAACCACAACAGCGGATCAGGACCGAAGCTGATCGCCACGGGAAACGGCTGGCCCTTGTCGAAGTATTTTTGCCGGTGAATATGGCCGTGATGTCCCGGCGATATATAAAGCGCCAGCGTGTCCTTGTCATGCACCATGACGCGGTAACAGCCGACGTTGATCCAACCTTCATCGGGGTCGCGGCTGATGGTCGTGTCCATGGAGCCGATGTAGCGGCCGCCGTCGCCCTCATGCCACCACGGCACCGGCAAGGACAACAGGTCAATATCCTTGCCTTCGAAAACATTTTCCAACACCGGCCCGCTATCGACCACCCGCGGCGGTAACAAGGTTGGATGGTCGAGCCGCTTCTTCCACGCGTCGATGAACTGATCACGCGTGTAATCCAGCGGCAAATGATTGGTCAAGCATTGGCGCTTGAGGGTTGGATTGTGCACACCGGTGAGCACCCGCCGTCCCGCCGGGTAGTCTTTGATCTTGTCGAATAGCACCGCCGGCGGCGGGTTGGTTTGCGCCGCCACCTCGGCGACAGCGCCGATCTCCTGGTTCCAATCGGCGCCCTCCACCACCCGCAACTCGCCGAACGAATCGACACCCTCCAACCACCCGCGCAGATCACGATAATGCATTCGGCCTCCTTTGAATCGAGGCGATCTTAGAACGGACCATCGGCGCGCACAACCATTTAATTCCACACTTTGGCACGCCGGTTTTTTTTGCTGGAGTGCAGCATCGGCGATCTCAGCAACGAACCGGGACGCAAAACTCAGCGGAGGTCCAAACTCATGTCGAAAGCTTATCTTCATTGCATCGCCGTTGCCGTTAGCATCACACTGGCTTAGTCCCGCGCAACGGTAAGCAACAATCCGCCGCAGCGCTACGCCGCCGGCATTGACGGTAGCAATAAAGTCTGGAGAGTCAGCGTAAAGAAATAGGAATCGGATTTCCCCCCCCAAGAGTGCAAAGGACGCAAAGGGGAACAATGATTTCGACCTTGGCGTTCTCGGCGCGTTCGCGCGAGAACATCCCGGGTAGTAACTGCGCCGAACACTTTTCAATTCTCCATTTGCATCTACGTCCTTCCCACTTCCAACAACTGCCCCGACACATAATCGGACTCGCTGGTGGCAAAAAACAGAAACGCCGGCGCGATCGCTTCGGGCGGCACGAACTCCCGTTCGCGCCGGGCGATGCCCAACTGTTCGCGGCGAAACCTGGTCAACTCTTCGGTCATGCGCGTGTCGGCCACCGGCGAGATGCAATTGACTTGAATGTTGTGCGACTTGAGTTCGTTGGCGGCATTTTTGGTCAAGGCGATAATACCGCCCTTGGCCGCCGCGTAGTCAGCGACGCCGTAGGAGCCGCGCAATGCCGATGGCGCCGCGATGTTGATGATCTTGCCTTTCTGCTGTTGCTTCATGATCGGGATCACCGCCTGGGTGCAGTTGAACGTGCCCTTCAAGTTGACGCCCAGCGTCTCGTCCCAGCGTTCTTCGGTGATATTTTCCAGCAGCGCCAGTCGCAAAATGCCGGCGTTATTCACCAGCACATCGATGCGCCCCCACTTGGCGAGGATCGTTTGGACCAGCTTGTCGATGTCACCGCGCCGCGTCACGTCGGCGAGCATAGCGATGCAATCACCGCCCAGCGCAGCGATGTCCCGCTCGGTTTTTTCCAGCGCATCGCGATCCCGCACCGCCGTGATCGCCAGCCGCGCCCCCTCCCGCGCAAACGCCAGCGCCACCGCGCGGCCGATGCCGCGGCTCCCGCCGGTGACAATTGCAACTTGTCCGTCGAGTCTTGGCATGTGATTTTTTCAAACTCCTTTACTTGCGATGAACTTAAACTACCCGGTAACAATTGCGCAACCCGCGCGAGTTTGATACGAAGCGCCATCGCATGACCCGAGGTGTCTCTATGCTGCGACCCTGCTCATGGGCAATCACGATCGTCTTTCTCGTCGCTACGTACGTTGCGACGGCACCGGCGCAAATGAAAGTGCGCGTGAACTGGTCGGCCATCGCCGCCGGCCAGAGCGGCATCTGGATCGCCCATGACGAGGGACTTTTCAAGAAAAACGGCCTCGACGTCGAGCTGCTGCATATTCCGTCGAGTTCCCTGATCATTCAAACCATTCTCGCCGGCGAGGTCGCGATCTCCTACGTCGACGGGCGCAATACGATTCAGTCCAATCTAACCGGCTCCGATATGGTCCTCATCGCCGGCGTGACCAATCGCTTTCCGTTTACTTTCATGGCGCGCCCGGAATTCAAGCGGGTCAGCGATTTGCGCGGCAAGCGCATCGGCGTCACCCGCGTCGGCTCCTCGACCCATACCGTGACACTCTACGTGCTCAACCAGGCCGGACTCAAACCGGGCGACTACGAAATAGTTCCTTTGGGTGAAGTGCCGAACATCTTGATCGCCCTGGCCGCCGGC
>JBGTCC010000834.1:0-3707 GCA_041749055.1 Thermodesulfobacteriota bacterium
CAAGGATTGAGCAACGCTGCCGGTTGACCGGGTTGCCGCGGCCGTATCGCCGGTCATAGAGCGCCCTGAAATTCCGTTCCTGCCTGATTGCCCATGGGTTGCATTTCCGACATTTCCTGCCGACGCTGATCGGCGCCGCTACGTCGTCTCTTAATATACGTCTTGCAATCACGTGCATCTGCAATTGGATGTCGAGACGCTAATCGCCAAAGGGATGCAGGGCTTGCAGCTAAACCACGCACTTTACTGCAATCGCAAGTACAAGCTCGTTGGCCATCTGTTTCACGACCGCTACAAGGATATTCGTCAGGCGCCGTTATTTGCGCTTCAATCTAGAGTTCGGCGAAGCCACCGGTGCTCTAAACGTCGCTCGCCAATGTGCGCGCCATCGTGACCGACCATTGATTCGGTATATTTCCGATTCAAAACTAAGGCGCTCGCTATTTTTTCCGGTGATTTTTAAGATCATCCACCGGACGATTTTAGGAGAGAATGATTGTCGACAATTGAAATTAGACTTAACACCGGGGAACTTCTCACAAGCGGCATCGCCATTTTTTTCAATGGGAGCGTCGTGGTTGGCGATACCCGATGCCTTTATGCCGGTAGTCACCGAATCGACCCTATAAGAAGGGCTTATGCGACGGTTACCATCGCTCATTGGTGTCACTCTCGGGAAAGGTTTTTCAGAAACAACCGAAAACCCACTCCACGTGCTGTCCGCGCGCCAATTCTGCCTGCCTAACCCTCGGGTAGGTAGGTAGGATGGTTTGGAAGCGGCCGTCACTGGAACGATAAACTTCCTGCCGCAGTGGCTTTACCAGCCACCGATGACCAGCCGTCCTACCAGCGCCCAAGCAGCACTCCCGCGGCAAACACAAACAAGCCGCTGACGGTCAGCCAGCCAACGATTTCAATATAGCGCGTCATAGCCTTGTCCCTCCTTTGCCGCCGGCAATTCTCCACCGGCTGGTGAAAACGCCGCACAGGCTGCATTGCTGTCGAAGTGATTATTTTTCCAACGCGTGACAGAGACAACCAAAAAATCGCTCTGAGCTGTCATCTGCAGCAGTGGCGCGTGGAACCGATATTTTCTTGGTTTCGAAGCTGCGCGAAAATCTCAGATAAAAGGTTGTGCCCTTGCCGGGCTCGCTCCGGTAGGCAATTGTCCCGCCATGGATTTCGACGATATGCCGGGTGATCGCTAGGCCGAGGCCCATGCCCCGCGGCTTCGATGTGGTAAACGGTTGAAAAGCGTCCAACTCGGGCGGAATGCCGGCGCCGGTGTCGGCAATTTCGAGCCCCACCGAGCCTGCGCGCGCGCCGGCCCTGACAGTCAAGACTCCCCCCTCCGGCATGGCGTCCGCAGCATTGCGGAAAAGGTTGACGAACACCTGTCTGAGAAGTTTTTCATCGGCCTGGAGCGCCGGCAGGGCAGCGGCGATGTCCGTGTCGACACGAATGCCGCCGGCGCCAAACCGCGCCGCGTGACTTTGAACGACTTCGACGATCAGCGAATGCAAATCTACCGAGTTCATCGAAGGGTTGATTTGCCAGAGGCTCTCTAGCTGGGACCGTAACGAAGCGACCAGGGAGATCAATTGATCGATCCCGCCTTTTAGTTCTTGAAGCATCTTTCCGGCGAAGGGATCGCCACAACCAGTGGTCTTGGGCATGTGCGTGTCCATCATGTCGGCGGCCCAGTAAACCATTTGCAGGGGCGTGTTGATCTCGTGGATGAAGTGCGCCAGGCCGATGCGCAGCGCGTCCGGCGAGACAGGCGCGGCCGGCGTCCGCAGCGATTCGCTTCGACCAGTCGCACCCGCCGACTGGCAAAGATGACCGTGATATTTTGCTTCCGTCATTCTCGCATGCATCGGCAGGACTCCTTGCATGGACCACGAAGATTTGAAGTCCTCTGTATATGGAGTCATCAAGGAAAGGACTAGTGGTAAATCGATGATTCTGCCGTAGTCTTTCACCCGGCCAGTCTGTCATCATTTTAACGACACAAGAGAGACGCGGCGCTATCAGACTTGCCCAAAGGCGCCAAGAACAAATATTTCACAGCACGATAGCAGCCCCGCGGACAGTATCCGCAACAATTTTAAATGACCCAAGTAGATTTGCCGCCTGGTTGTTACGAATTTCGTGCTGCGAATTTTGGATTTAGCATTGCCGGGTTTGTTTCGGTCCGCGGCGTATCTTTCGGTACTCGGATTGCGGATTTGTTTCGCTCATGCTTGGCGCGTTTTGTCACTTCAGTTTAGCGCATTAAATGTTAGAGACGAACTCTTAGACTTTGGAGTGTAAAAATCTAAAATTGCCGGGCCGCCTGGGCCGGCCAAGATCGCCGGCTAGTCGTCGAAGAGCTTGTTGGCGATCGCGTATTGGACCAGTTGCGCGTTACTCTTAAAATTAAACTTTTGCAGCAAGCGGGCGCGATAGGTGCTGACCGTGCGCGGGCTGATGCAGAGCTGGAGGCAAATATCCCTCGGCGCGATTCCCTGAACGATCAATTTTAGCACTTCGAATTCCCGGTCGGAGAGCAGTTCATGCGCCGGCTTTTCCGCTCCGGGTTGCAGCTGCGCCAGCGCTTTCTCGGCGATCGATTCGCTGATGTATTTTCTACCCTGCAGCAGTCTGGTCAAAGCGCCGATCAATTCTTCCGGCGTGCGATTCTTGGTGAAATAGCCGGAGGCGCCGGCCTTGAGCATGCGCAGAGCGTACTGCTCTTCCGAGTAACCGCTCAAGACGAGCACCGGTAATTTGGGGTAGGCGAGCCTCACTTCCTTCAAAAACTCCAGGCCGCTTTTCCCCGGCAAATTAATGTCCAACACGACGGCGTCCCAAGGTTCTTTACGCAGCAACTCGGCCGCCCGGGTGGCGTCTCCGGCTTCACCGAAATCGGTAAAGGTGCGGTTGCCGGCCAGAATGTCGCGCACACCGCGGCGATAAATTGGATGATCTTCGACGATTAAGATTCTGGCCATGGCACTAAGCTTTTCTCGCCAGCGGGATTTCGACAGTGACCGTGGCGCCATGAAGCGGCCGGCTCTCGAATCGGACATGGCCGCCAAAAGCGTAGGCGCGCTCCTGCATGCCGAAGAGACCGAAGGACCGGTCATTCAACGCCGCCTCGAGGTCGAAGCCGATGCCGTTGTCCTGCACGTCGAGCATTACCTTGCCGCCGTCGATGCGTAAGCCAACTTGAACCTCGGTTGCCTTGGCATGACGCGCCACATTGGTTAGCGCCTCTTGCAAAATGCGGTATAGAGCCGTTGACATCGCCTGAGCCAGATCGACTTCCTCGGGCAACCTAGTGACGCACTGGATGCCGGTTCGCCGCTCAAATTCCGTGGTTTGCCACTCGATGGCCGCCACCAGGCCAAAATCATCCAATAGCCGGGGCCGCAATAGACTAGCCGTTCGTCGCACCGACTCGACAGAGTTGTCGATCAGATCCGACATCACCCGCGCCTTTTGTTCAACCCCGTCGACGCTCTCAGGGAGCCGCGCCATGATCCAGTGAAGGTCGACTTTTAGCGCGGTGAATGCGGCGCCGAACTCATCATGAAGCTCGATCGCCAATTGCGTGCGCTCCGCTTCTTGGAGCTCGTGGAGCCGGCCAGCGAGGGCGCGAAGTTGTTCTTGGCTGCCCCGTAGCGCAGCGGTACGTTCTGCGACTTGCCGCTCCAGATCCTCGG
>JBGTCC010000835.1:0-3668 GCA_041749055.1 Thermodesulfobacteriota bacterium
TTCCAGCGCTGCAGCATCATGAGCAGAACGGAATGAGAAACCGCGCCGATGCGCGTAACGCCGACTCTTTTTCCTTTGAGATCTGCCGGCGTTTTGATATCGGGCTTTGTGACAAGTCTCTGCAAGCCTTTGTTGACGACGCTGGCAACCATAACTGTGTCGCCGCCGCGCAACGCCGCGGCAACCAAGACATCGCCGGCAGAGTTTACCATTTGGATGTCATTGGCAAGCAACGCGCTGATGCCCGCAGTGCCGCCCTGGCCGGTCACGATCACTTCGGCTTCAATCCCATGTTTACGAAAAAGTCCTCTAGCCTCCGCCACCCAAACCGCAGCATGCAGTCCGCTCACCGAGCTCAAACCCATGCTGATCTTATCCTGCGCGAATCCGAGCTGTGATAGAAACAAACCAATGAGTAGCAGCAAACAAAAACTCGCAGATGAACGTTGTATTGTGGTCATCGCCAATTCTTCCTTTTTAATTGTTACTTTTTACTTTTCTCAATTTCCGCCCACGCCTGCTTCAAATAACTCTGGTCCATATACTTCGACGGCTGCGGCAGAGGCTCTTTCAAAACACCCTGGTCGGCAGTGAGATTGATGATTGTGCGCACGCCCTCGAAATTGAGACCCGCGTCGCGATCCCAGATGCGGTTCTTCCAGTTATAATCCGAAGCATAGCGGCAGTGCTCCATGCTGATCGACATCTCTTTCGTCAGATAGCCACAGGCCGCGTCGCGGTTGTCCGCCATCCAGCGCATGGACGCCACCATCGCCTTCATAAAGCGCACCACCACTGGACGATTTTTCTCGGCCCAGGATCGTTTGACGATATAGACGTTGAACTGAAAATTGGGCTGATCGTCGGCGAAGTAACCGATGATGTTAAACCCCTGTTGCTTGGCGACAAGATCCAGCGGCACGCCTACCGGCGCTGACGAGATCTGCCCCGCGGTCAGCGCCTGGAAACGATCGGGCGCGCTGCCGATGTTCAAAAGCTTGTAGTCGCGCGGATACTCCAGGCCGTGGACTTTCATAACCAGGCGTAGGGCAAACCCGGTGCCGGAGGTGAGCGTCTGCGAACCGATGGTGGTGCCGCGCAGATCGGCGTAAGTTTTGTATTGTTTGGCGCCGATCATACTCAGTCCGAGCCCATTGATCAGCCCGCCGATCATCGTAATATCCGCGCCTCTCTCATAGGCGTTGATGAGCGTATCAACGGTCGCGCTGGCAACGTAAATCGAATCAGCCGTCAGCGCCTGGATCGTCAGCGGCGAACCGCGCATGGTGACGATCGGTACGTCCAGACCTTCCTTTTCAAAAAACCCCATCTTCGCCGCCACCCATAGCGGCCCGTAACTCAAGGTCTTCGACGACTCGCCTATGGGAAAGCGAAACTTCTCCTGCGCCAGCACCGACGAGGAAGGGAACAGTGAAACAAGCATAAAGCCAGCGACGAATAGCAAACTCATCCGATCTCCTCTCTCTCCTGACTTCTGACTTCCGACTTCCAACTTCCGGCCTCCGACTCATGCCTACCGAATGACCTCATCCGCCCTAACCAAGACGTTCGGCGGAAGCGTCAGGGCAATCTCCTTGACGGCTTTGAGATTGACGATGAACTCGAAATTCATCGGCTGTTCCACCGGGAGATGGGCTTTCGGGGACAGGCCTGCAATCTAAACATTCTATCCTAACTTCCCCCTACGACTCCAAGTTGTGCTGTCCGTTTACTCTAGTTTTAAGCGCTCGTTCCATAAATCCATTTCCCCGGATTTCTTGCGTAATCTTCATAGGATCCCGATGCGGTGATGCCGGGAATCTGTGGGATCCAATCTTCGCGCAAGAGATCATCCGGGTCGCCGTATTTCTCGGCGAGCTTGCGCACTTCCGGATCGTCGAGCGCCGTCAACCGGCCGTTGCGAATGATCGTGTGTTCCTTGCCGCTCTTGGTCGTGATGTGGAAAGTCGGGAATAGCAAATGAATATGCAGATGGCCGTAGAGAATGCCGTTCTCACCGGCCCACTTCTCTTCGGCGGAACGCCACAGAGTGCCGAAGCCCATGTGAATCACACCGGAGCGGCGCCGCTCCCACTCGAAGCCGCCGGAGCAATGTTTCTCTATGCCGCTGGGGCGCATGATCTTGGGATTAGTGCCGATGGCAACTTCCCAAAGGTAGAACAGGCCAGGGCGAGGAAAGCAGGGATACTTGGTATTTCTGCTTTCATCGAGCAGCGTGCGCCAGGCATCGCCATAGGCTGCGCCGCCGTGCACTTTGACCACCTGCCCGCCCTCCAGCTCCACTTTCACTTGGGGGAACGCTTTGGAAAAATGGCTGGTCGTCCCCGCCACCACGCCGGCGGCGTCTTCCTTGGCGATGATCGGCGGCACCGGATGGCCGAACAGATGGCCGTTGCGCGGCGTCGAGGAAAAACCGTAGCGCGTACCGTCGTAATATTCATCCCAGTAGCTCCAGGAGATATCGGTACCTTCCGCATCCGTCAGCCGGACACGGCCGCCGCGGCCATACTCCCAGATCGGGTCCCAGGTTTTTTTATTGATCAGCAGATGCAGGTCGAGCGGATAAGTCGTCGAGCGCTGCAAGAAATGCTCAGCGCTTAGCCACGGAATCTGTTCATAGCGATACTCGGTTTTTGCGATTGGCCCGCCCTTGCCGTGGATCAGTAAATCGTAACCTCCGCGCAGCGCGAAGTTCTCGATATAAGGCATGCCCTCCCAACGCCGCGGCTTGTTGTCCCAGGGCTCGCGGCGCATGATCACGTCGACTTCATCGGTGTAATCGAACACGCGATCGGGCTCCCCCATATCGGCGACCAGCAAATCGACATGAGCGCCCTTCTCGCGCAGCGCCGCGGCCACCGCGTGGGCACGTCGAGCTCGTACTCGCGATCAATAGCGATAAGAATCTTATTGCCCGCCATGGTCTTGTCGTACCCGACGAAACCGATATGGCTATCGCGGTTCTCGCGCGAGTTGGCTAGCGTGCGGGCGAACGGCATCAACGGCGAAATATCCGCCGTGCGCAGTCCCTTGTTACGCAGCTGCAATTCCCGCGGAATTGAATTACTAAGCCCAACGCCGTCATCCGCCGTGTCGCACATAGAGGCTCCTCGGAAATCGGAGTATTGGAGTAATGGAGTGGTGGAGAGATGGGTTTCGGATTCTTCCGGACCCAACACTCCATTACTCCACTACTCCATCACCCCATTTCTTCCTACATGCAGTTCTTCTTCACCCACTCGACAATCTCACACCGTTTGGCGAACCACAGATCGGGAAACCCCTTGGCGTACTTGATACAATCGTCATAGACTTTTCCTGTCGCCGGAAACGCCATCTGGCAGTGCATCGCCAGAGTTAACATCTTAGGCTCGGTCGCCGACTCTTCGTAGAGCAGGTCGAATTCGTCTTTGAACGAGTTGAAGACATCGCGCGCGGTGATCCCTCGGCGGTACATGCCGGTGTCGTTCAAGCCGCTGACGGCGTTTTTGTACGGCACGATGATCATGGTTTTGCCGTTGACGGTAGCGGGATAAGGGTTGTCGTCGTTCACCGCGTCGCCATGCCAGGCAAACCCTTCGTCAGCAAGAATGGCCAGCGTCCGTTCCGTGTGGCGCATGCCGGAAGTCAACCAACCGGTAGGTCGA
>JBGTCC010000836.1:0-3350 GCA_041749055.1 Thermodesulfobacteriota bacterium
CCGACGCGCGAGACCACTTTGTTAGCGCGCCAAGCCGCGACCATCGACACCCTCTCCGGCGGGCGATTGGCACTTGGCGTCGGCATCGGCGTGCGCAAAAACGATTATCTCGCCAGCGCCACGGACTTTCACCGGCGCGGCCGCAGCTCAGAGAGACAATACGAACTGCTGCGCAAACTTTGGTCCGGCGCGGAGTTATCCGCCGACACCGGTCCCATCGGCCCGCCAGCCGTGCGCAATGGCGGACCAGAGCTGCTCATCGGCGGCTACGTGCCGGCGATCGTCGAGCGCATCGCCCAATGGGGCGACGGCTACATGGCGCCCGGCGGCGGCGAGCCGGAAGCGCTGCTCAAGACTTGGCAAAATATTTTACAAGCGTGGCAGGAGCATGAGCGCAAAGGCCAGCCACGCTGGGTCGGCGCCAGCTATTTCGCCCTCGGCCCCAATGCCCCGGATCACGCCACTCACTACATAAATCACAATTACGGTTACAATCCCGAACTCGCCGCCAAACGATTGCGCACTCTACCAGCTTCCGATGAAGCCGTGCGCACGGCGATCAAGCGCCAAGCCGACATGGGTGTCGACGAATTTATCCTGCGTCCCTGCGCCGAAGACTTAGATCAGTTGGATCGGTTAGCCGAAGTGGCGGCGAAGGTGAAATAGATCGCGCCGGATCGAAGCTTAATTGTTCTAATCCAGTAGCACAAAAACAAGTCCTTAAATCCTCATACCCGCGCACGTGGGAATCCAGGTTTATTCTAGTTCGGCGTGCAAAGCACCTGGGTTACGGCCTGCGCCGGAATGACGAAAAAAAGAGTCGACTTCCAGTCGGCGAATTCTGAACTCGTCGGAATACCGCCCAGGCTATTCAGCTATCTTCTCTTCGCCACCGGCGCGATATAGCGCTTGAACAATTTTAGCGCCACCTGCGGCCTCGTTTCCGACAAAAGCCCCACCGCATAGAGTAGGTAAGATGAGTCTAGATAAATTTGCGGATCGCGCGGCCGCAATGCCTGCACACCGTGGGCATCGGTAGCCGGACGCTGCGCCAGGATGTAGCCGGCATGGGGATTGTGCACAAAGACGCCGCCGGTGCCGATCAGTGTGTGCGTGTCGCGCATGTCTTTGCCGGAATGCACCCAGGCCTCGCCTTCGCGCGCGACAATCCGCTCACGCCGGCCGACATGGCGCTCGACGGCGAGGGTGACGGCGTTATTGGCGAGGACAGCATCCGCCGCTATGTGCCATTTTTCCAGCGGCACCGTTCCTGTCTCTTGGGTGATCTGCTCGATGTAATCGCTCAACTGCGGCCCATCGACGCGAGACTCTGGAAATCCCTGGCGCAAATCGTCGATCAGTTTGTCCAAGCCGACGCGCCCGACAATGGTAGCGGCGTTAAAGCGAATGCCCAGATCGCCTTCGACGGTACGCTTGGCATAGGACTCAGGCAACCCTTGTGCGATGACATTTTCACCCTGGGGATGACCATAACCAATGGAATGAACATCGGTAGTCGCGCCGCCGACGTCGACTACCAGCATATCGCCCCAGCCCTGTTCATCAGCCAGGCCATCGGCGCCGATGCGCACGCCTTGGAGCACCGCCATCGGCGTCGGTAAGATCACGGGAACCATGCCCGCCAGCCCGTCGAGCCCTTTCGCCTGGGTGATCCGCGCCATGAAAATTTCCCGGATCGCTTCGCGCGCGGCTTCAACCGCAAGATTGCCGGCTTTCGGCATGACGTTGTCGACGACACGCACGGCTTTGCCGGCTTGCTGCAAGACAGCGACGACTTCCTCGGTTATGGCGCGATTGCCGGCAGCAACAATCGGCACCGCAAGCGCCGATCCTGCCAACAGCTTGGTATTGTGCAGAATAGTCTCGCCATCGCCGCCATCGACGCCGCCGGTAAGTAAGATCAGATCCGGACGGAGCCCGACCATGTGCGCGATTTTGTCGGGGTTGAGTTTAAATGCTGTCGAGCCGACGATCTTGGCGCCGGCACCGAGCGCGGCTTGGTTCGCCGCTTCAACGGTCAAGCCGGGGACATTGCCGACCACGGCAATGCGCAAACCGCCGGCAGCACTGCTCGAAGCCAGAACCATCTTACCGGAGAGGATCGATAAATCTTTCGGCCGCTCGTCAAAGACTGCATGTTGCTCGTGCAACAGAGTCAGCGCGTGCAGCAAACCCTCGCGCACATCGGTGGATACCGTCGACGGTGATTGGCTCCGGCCAATGACTTGCGCCTGGGTCAAATCAACCGCCGTGACTTTGGTAAAAGTGCTGCCGAAATCGATGAGGATGGCGATCAAATCAATTTAAAAGGAAAAAGTAAAAAGGCAAATTTCCCCCGCTATTCAATTTTTACTTTTTAATTTTACCTTTTGCCTTTTTTTATTTCGCCGAGGCGATCATGCGATAGAGATCCATCAAGCGCTTATCGCGCAGCGTGCCTTCGATGTCGCGATTCATCTCTTCGCCGCGGATCAATTCAACTTCGAGGCCGAGTTTTTCCGCCTCTTTGTTGAAGGCCTCGTTTTTGGCCATGGCCGCGAAGGCATCGCGCCAGATTTTCACCCGGTCAGCCGGCACGCCCGGCGGCAAGACCACCGAGCGGGCGAGGTTTTGTCCGGCGTAGAGCGCATTGAGCAGCCCTTTGCTGCCCGCCGGCGCGATCTCTTCCATGGAAGCGACTTCCGGGATGCGCGCGTCACGGCCCCTTTTCGAGGTCGCCAAAACTTTAATATAGCCGTTCTTGAGCCATTCGCGGCGGGTCGCCATCAAGGAGCCGATGCCCTGGGCGCGGCCATCGAGAGCGCCGCGCTCGATGTCGAGAAGAATTTGCGGCGTGCCGGGATAGCCGGGAATCACCGTGAAGTCCAAGCCGAAAATCTGCTCGGCGATTTTGACCACGACATTGCTGGTATGATCGAGGGCCTGAGCGCCCATCTTGGGCTGCTTGCCTTCGCGGTTAGCTTTTTTGATCAGATCGAAGCTGGTGTAGGGCGTCGAAGTCTTTAGATAGAGAACCTGAGCGTCGTCAAACGCCTGGCCGACCCAGAGAAACTTTTGCAGATCGAACTTGATCGCTTCGTTAGCTGTGGCGGTCGCGAACAACGCGCCGGTGTTGATCGTGCTGATACTCAGACCGTCGGGCTTTTTCAGATTGTAAAGCTCGTTGGCCGCGATCATGCCGCCGGCGCCCGGTTTGTTGGCGACATCGATGCGCGGCTTGCCCGGCAAGAGGCGTTCGATATGGCGCGCGATCAAGCGTGCCGTCAAATCCGTGCCGCCGCCGGCCGACGAGCCGACCAGGAACGTGATGGTTTTGCCGTCGAAGAAAT
>JBGTCC010000837.1:0-4059 GCA_041749055.1 Thermodesulfobacteriota bacterium
GGCGCCGGCCGCCTTTGACCGCCGCAACCAAGCCCGCCAGCTCATCGGTACCCTCAATGGGCCGGAGCTTTCTTGCGGCGGCGATCCGCGCGGCGATGCGCCGCGCATGCGGCTCCTCGCCATAGGCCCGAAATATCCGCATCAGCTCATCGACCGTGGCCGTGTTAACCAGCCGGCAGGCGTCGAGTGATTGCCGGCGGTCCATGCGCATATCCAAGCGCCCGCCCAAGCGAAAACTAAATCCCCGCTCCGGCGCATCGATTTGCCATGACGAAACACCTAAGTCCAAAATGACCCCATCAACTTTGTCCCAACCGATCTCGGTGAGAACCTCGCGGGAATTGGCGAAACTCGCTTGCCGCGCGGTCAGCCTAGCGCCAAAGCGCTTCAAGCGCTCACTGGCCGCGGCGATCGCCTCATCGTCCCGGTCTAGTCCCACCACTTGGCCATCGGGGCCGCTCGCCGCTAGAATCGCTTCGCTGTGACCGCCGCCGCCCAAAGTGCCGTCGACGTAACGCATACTCGGCGCAGGTTGAAGAAAATCCATCACTTCGCGGACTAGTACGGAGACATGAGCATACACAGCTTAATGGCTGGTCCCGTCGCCTTCCCAATCGTCGTCGAAGCTTTCGATAGCATCCTCCAGCGAGTGGTATTCTTCGAAAAAGCGATCCATGCCGACAACTTTGAAAATGTCGCGCAGGAACGGGCTCATGCCCGAAAGTTTCAAATCGCCGTTGACATTGCGCAGCGCCTTGAGCCGCTCAAGCAGAACGCCGATGCTCAAGTAGTTGATGTGGTCCACCGCCCGCAAATTGAGCACCACCTTGATGCGATCATGTTCGATGAACGAACCGATGGTATCTTTGATGCGGATCATTTCCCGAAAGTCGATATCGCCGCTGACATCGATGACCGAGATATCTTGAATCGCCTTACGCTCCAGCATTCATTGCTCTCCTTTGTCCGGTATCCGCCATTCCTATGAGATTCCCAAGCTGCGCATGAGACCCGGGTTGTTCGCGATTCTCTCTTGGGAATCGGCAAAAACATCCTTCCAATTCGCTTTGTCCCATGCCTGAAATTTTTTCAGTCTTGAAACCAAAACAACATCGCGCTTGAGTTCGGCAAATTCTCGCAAGTCGGGCGGAATCAGGATCCGACCATGGGCATCCAGTTCGCATTTCATCGCGGAACTCAAATAAAAATTGATAAAATGCGCCATGTCCGGATCGGCATTTTTCTGTTGCTGCAAGGTGTCTTGCTCCAATTTTTGCCATTCACCGAAGGGATACACGTCGAGGCAATGCTTGCCCTCGAAGACAAAGTTGGTGACGATCAGTTGGTTTTCACCATTGTCTTTGAGCCACTGACGAAACTCCGCCGGAATGCTCAATCGGCCCTTGCCGTCGATGGTGTGATCGTGTCTGCCGCGAAACATAAAATAGGCCCCCAACAATGACCTGTCATGGGGTTTTCTCCCACCATGGCAAGCCACTGGCCCACTTTATAACTTTACGAAAGAAACTGTCAATGAATAAACAAAAAACATTATGATTTTATGAGGCTATTTTGTCAGTTCTATGGCTGGCTTTGCTGAACGTCACAAGTAGCTCATGGGAGTACCCGCAGAGTTTCGGTAATCGGTTGAACCTAATCTGCTGCGGCTCCGGCCCAAATCATTCGAAGAAAATAAAATTGATTAGGAAAAAGTCCGGTAAACAGCCATCGGGATTAGGGCCGAGGGTTTAGGCTCTAACCTGACGGAGCGCTGAACGGACGAAGTGGGCTAAAGTGGATCGATAAGCCGGATTCTGTAATGGCTGGCAAAGCAGCCACAGCGATCATTCATCTAGTCCCTTGATTGCTCAAGGGATCGAGCGACCTTACCCGAGGGCTATGGGCGGACCGCCCAACCCTCCTATTTGGCCTTGCTCCAGGTGGGGTTTGCCATGCGTTCGCCATCGCTGGCGAACCGGTGAGCTCTTACCTCGCCTTTTCAACCTTACCGGCCGCCGAAGCGGCAGGCGGTGCGTTTTCTGTGGTACTTTCCCCCGATTGCTCGGAGCCGTCGTTAACGGCCACCCCGTCCTATGGAGTCCGGACTTTCCTCCTCCGCTCGCGCGGAGGCGATCGCTTGATCCACTTTAGCCCACGCTTTTCAGCTTGCGGCATTGTCGGTGCGCCGCGATTGGTTAGACGGTCGGCAACTTCGTTAAATTCCCGCCGCACATGGAAGCTACGATAGAAACCTAACTGACGCAACAAACCGGTCGCGAAAACCTTGCCCAAATCCTGGTTCTGCTGAAAAATTCTATGAATGCTTCGACTGGGCTGCTCAGCATGAACAGAAACCCCTCCGATGATTTCAACTTCCATTCGTCCTGAGGCTCTCAACGGATGAACGGAGGGTGTTTCGGCAGAATCAATCCTAACTTCCGGCGACGCGCCAGTGTCAGTCGGGAAATTGTTGGACTAAAACGCGAAGTCGTTAAGCCGACTTGGCCTCTGCTAGGTCCACGGGTCTGATATAAACGATGCGTTGGCAGCTCGGACAAAGATGAATTTTTGTGCTGTTAACGATCTCATTGCCCATCTGCGGTGGGATGTTCATGAAGCAGCCTTGGCAGATACCGCGGGCGATCTCCACCACGGCCGTGCCGCCACGCCGGGAAAAAATCAGCTCATAGCGCGAGATCAAGTCGCGTGCCAGATTGGCGGCAATGCTTTGGCGCCGCGAGAGAGCCTCGGTCACCGCCTGATCGATGCCACTGATTTGTCCGCCAAGTTCTTGTTGCTGCTTCTGCCAGGCCCCTTGGAGCGCCGCCATTTCGGCTTCCTTGGCCGTTTTGCTCGCCATGATCGTGTCGATCTCCTGCATGATCTTGATGAGTTCCTCTTCGAGCTCGCCGTTGCTCAAGCGCATCAGATCGATCTCACGTTGCAGCGCCTGGAGCTCCTTGGAGTTCTTGACGCGATTCACGCGCATGCGCTTGTCCACCGCCTTCCTGCCTTCCTCCTGAAAAACCCGGTCTTTCTCAGCGCGAAGCTTTTCTTTCTCGGCAGCGGCAGCAACCAGCGCATCCACTTCCTTCTGTTTGGCTTGGATATCAAGCTCTTGGGCCCGCAGTTCTCTCAGCAGACCTTGTTTCAATCCTGTCTGCTCTTTGATCTCGCGATCGACGGTTTGCAGAGAAGCCAAGATTTCAATTTGCGCGTGCAATTTCGAATCCCCCGTTCAAATAAAAAAAATGCACCCAGTTGGGTGCATTTTTAGCCTTGGAATGCATTTTATTGGAAATATGTTTAGCTGCTCTTCTTATCACTCCGTCAACGATCTCCTGAGTCAATTTATTTTATTATCTAAAAACGCCGCCTTTGTCAAAGCGAAGGGCCAGCGAAAGGCAACCTCCGAAACAGTCAACTGCGTCTCAGCAGTTGTCAAACCCAACTATCGTCATCGATAGCGCGTCGCTGGCCGCGGCGTTTGCCGTTGTAGCTGCTGTCCAACGTTGTTAGTCGTACGAATCACATCGCCAAGCCAAACCATCAGTTCATTCAACCGCGTGCCGTTAGCGGACGCGACCTCCGACCATGGCCGGCCGCGTTGATAATCGTCGGCAACTCGGGTCAGCGAAGCGCGACCGAGAAACGCAACACCTCGGAGCGCCGCGTACTGGCCATAGCCGGTCTGCAGCTGCTGCCGCTCCTGAACCAGCGACTGTGGACTCAACCGTAATTCGTAAGCCAAGGCCTCGACGACTGCACGCTCGCCATTCTGCTGCTCGACGGCGCGATTGATTGCCTCGATGCGCTTGAGCAGCTCGCGCTCGGACTTTGCTGCCGGCGTGTCCAAAGATTCCGGCGACGGCAGGGTTTCAAGCCGCGCGTTGCTCGGCTGATAGTACGACAAGGCTTCCGGTAAAAACGAACGAATATTTTGCACCCGAGTTTCATAGCCAGGATGGGTCGAGAGGAACTCCGGCGGCCGGCCCTTGGCGCCATCCTTCTTTTCCATCGACTCCATGCGCTGCCACAGATCCACGGCGACGCGCGGGT
>JBGTCC010000838.1:0-15325 GCA_041749055.1 Thermodesulfobacteriota bacterium
GCGGCGGCGGCATCGTCCGCTACCGCCAGTGGGTCAAGAATCAGCGCGGCGAAACTATTATGGAGTACGATGTCGCGCGGCTAATCCGCGGCGGCGATAATAAATGAAGGTAGGGGCGACCGGCCGGTCGCCCTGGCGAACTCGCAACACGAAGCAACTGTTTGTCTGGAGAGCAACAACCATGAGTAACACTCAAATAAATTTCGGAGTGCTATTGCCCACCCGCGAAGCGATTATGTCCGGACGCGCCGATCCGTCGGCTCTGTTTCTCATCGCCGAGCGCGCCGAGGCATTGGGCTTTCACTCGGTGTGGGTTGGCGACAGTTTAACCGCCCGGCCGCGCATCGACGCGCTAACCACCTTGGCCGCCATTGGTGCGCGCACCCAAAAGGTCCGCTTGGGCACGGCGATATTTCTCGCCGCGCTGCGCAATCCGATCCTGCTCGCTTATCAGCTCGCCAGCCTCGACTGGATAACCGGCGGACGGGTCGATCTGGGCGTCGGATACGGCCGGCCCAAGGAGCCGGCGGCGGAACATGAGTTTGAAATCCTCGGCCTCGATCCTCGCGCGCGCATGAAAATGAGCGAAGAGCTGGTCCAAGTCATGCGCCGGCTCTGGCGCGAAAACGACGTCACCCATGCCGGCAAGTTCAGCCATTTCGACCACGTGAGCATCGAACCCAAACCGAGCCAAGCCGGCGGGGTGCCGATCTGGCTGGCGTCGAACGCCATCGAGCCCGGCCTGAAGCGCGTCGCCCGGCTCGGCGACGGCTGGATCAACAACATCAAAAGCCCCGAATTATTTGGCGAGTGTTGGCAGAAGATTCAAGAATACGCCGCCGCCGCCGGCCGCAAGCCCGAGTCGATACATCCGGGAATTTATTTCACCCTGGCGGCAGGCGGCAAAGACGCAGTGGTCGAGGGACAACAGTTCTTGGCGCAATATTATAATCGGTCCTATGAAGCGGTGGCCAATTCCATGCTTTGCGTCACCGGTTCCTGGGATGAAGTGATCGATTGGACCGAGAAATATGTCGAGGCCGGCGCCCGCACTGTGGTCTTGCGCTTCGCCGCCAACGACCAACTGCGCACTCTCGAAGCCTGCGCTGACGCGCTCAAGCGCCGCGGCCTGTTAGCGAGGTGATCGTAAGCCGACCGGGGGGCTCTATTACCTGAGCGAGTCCTGGTGTAGGATATTCGATACCGTCGATCGATTTTCTCGAAGTCTGAAAGGAGCAGTTTATGAATGGTCGAATTCGATCCGTTCAATTTCTCGCTGGGGCGATTATAGTTTCCAGTTCCATGCTCTGGGCAGCTGATGGAATCATTACACGGAGCCCCGACGTCTCGGGACAATCTTGCCATCTCAAGTTCCCCGCGATCCGTGAAGATACACTTCATTTTGAACGTCCCCAGCTCAAGGACCCAAGCGAGGGCGATATCATCGACTTCTACGGACCGTGCAATTACGATCCCCTGGGAAAAGCGGAGGTCAAGCGCCAGCGTGAAGACAATCGGCGCTACCGCAACCGCTTTGACGGTGAGACTGATTGAGACTACGGATCCGCGCCAATCCACGCCGCCGCCAGTCGTTTAGAATTACAGGAACAATCGATACGGCGCGCCGCGCCGATTCTCAGTCCGGCATCTCCAACACCACCTTACCGAACTGCTTCGCTGCTTCGAGATAGCGCTGCGCGTTCGCCGCCTCACTGAGAGGAAACACGCTGTCGATGATCGGTTTGATTCCGGTCGCATTGAGAAAACTGATTAGCTGAAAAAATTCCCGGCGGCTGCCCAGAGTCGAGCCGTAAATTTTTAACTGCTTGGCAACGATCGCCGCGATGTCATCTTGCGGCTGGCCGCCCGCAGTGGCGCCGCAGGTGACCAACCTGCCGCCGCGCGCCAGCGAGGCCAGACTCTGCCGCCACACTTCACCGCCGACGCAATCGAGCACGACATCGACGCCGCGCCGATCGGTCAGCGATTGCACCGCCGTGACAAAACTCTCTCGGTGATGATTGACGCCGTGATCGGCGCCGAGCCTCTTGGCGCGCTCGAGCTTGGCATCGCTGCCCGAGGTGACGATCACCCGGGCGCCGATCTGTTTGGCCACTTGCAGCGTCGCGCTCGCCACACCGCCGCCGATGCCGATAATCAGCATCGTCTCGCCCGGCTGAAGCGCCGCGTTGGTAATCACCATGCGCCACAACGTGATGAACACCAGCGGAAACGCCGCGGCTTCGTGGAATGAATAACCGATGGGTATCGGAAAACAGCTTTGCCCAGGCAGCTTCACATACTGGGCATAGGTGCCGTCAAGCCGCTCGCCAAGCACCCGCAGCCGTATACACATAAAATCCCGCTCGGTGCGGCAAAACTCGCACTGGCCGCAGCCGTTCGGCGGATAGAGACAGACCGCGTCGCCGACATTTACGTTCTCAACCTTAGCTCCCGTCTCGACCACCGCGCCGGCGCCGTCGGCGCCGAGAATATGCGGCATCGCGACGTCGATCCCCGTCGCGCCCATGCGGTTCCAGATATCTATGTGATTGAGCGAAGCGGTCTTGAGCTTAACAATGACTTCGTTGGGCTCAGTTATCTTCGGCGGTTCGCAGCTTTCATAAAACAGTTGCTCGGCGCCGCCATAGCCATGCATGCGAACGGCTTTCAATTCGATCCTCCCCGGACATCATTGGTTAACAAGACGAAACTTTGAAGTCAATTTGACTGGCCACAAAAGCCGGCACACGCATCGCTGAACCAACGGCGAATCAGCCAACACTGCGGCGCAATTGCAACGAACTTGAAATATGAATGATTTTTTAGAGGGAAGGGTGTCCCCATTTAGGGGACACCCAGGGGTTGATACCGCCAACGTGAAACGAGGAGGAGGCCACGCCTGCGCCTGGGAACGCAGGTTGCCGGCCGGAGCCGGCGAAATCGTCAATCTATCGCATTCGATTCATGGCGTACTGGAGTTTCTTGAGCTCGCTCTCGAGGAACATATCTTTAAGCTGGTGGCGATCCATATGCGCTTCGAGCAGTTCCACTGGGAACATCTTGGCGCCGCAACGGTGGCACACCGCCGCCTGGTAAGTCGCGTTTTCGTAGTGAATGTCGTAGACTGCGCTGACTTCGTTGGTGACCACAGGTTCCAAAACTTCCGCAGCTTCCACACCTTCCATAGCTTCCATGTTGTCCCTCTCTGTCCTTGAATTACGGCTCGATTCCTCTGTACAGCAATCAATATGCCAGCCTCTTGAGCAGCCTTGTGGCTAAGGCAAGTCGTTGAATTTCCATCGAATTGCGATACCGTGTCAAAACCGCTCAGGCGCCGACCGGACATAAAAGATGAAAGCCCTGGGCATTGTCTAACATTTTTGTTCCATCTGACCGTGAGAGTAGGCCGCCATGACTGAGCAAGCCCCGCAGACCGCCGTATCGATCACCGAGCAGCAAACCCCAGCCGGCACCCTTGGACTGATCGCCCTAGACAACCCGCGGGCGCTCAACGCCGTAACCTTGGAGATGTTTCAGGCCTTGGAGCAACAACTCCTGGAATGGCGCCAGCGCGCCGATATCGTCTGTGTCGTATTGCACGCAGATTCGCAAAAAGCCTTTTGCGCAGGCGGCGATGTCAAAGTCCTGGTGACGCAATTGAACGCCAGTGCCGATATCCGAATCGGCGCCGATTTTTTCTCCCATGAGTATTTCGTCGATTATCTAATTCACAGCTATCCAAAACCGCTGCTTTGTTGGGCCGATGGCATCACCATGGGCGGCGGTATCGGTATCATGAACGGCGCCACCTGCCGCGTCGTCACGGAGCGCACCCAGATGGCGATGCCGGAGATCGCCATCGGTCTGTTTCCCGATGTCGGTGGCAGTCATTTTTTGAATCGCATGCCGGACGGAGTGGGCATGTTCTTGGGGCTCACCTCGGCGCGCTTCAACGGCGCCGACGCCGTCAGCATCGGCATGGCCGACCTGCTCATCCGCGCCGAGCGCAAGCGCGCAGTTCTCGACGGCCTAGTTTTTTTGCCATGGACGCAGGAGATGGCAAAGGACCGGGAAATATTGCGCGACTATTTGCGGCAGTTTGCGGACACTGTCGAGCCAGACCAATCCGAGGTCATGAAGCGCCATTCCGTCATCAAAGAAATTGCCCTACGGCCGGACATCGCAGCCGTCGACGCCGCCATGCGCCTGTGGCGGGGCAACGATGACTGGATGAGCGCGGCGATTCACGGCTATCGCGCCGGCTCACCGACCTCAGCATGGGCAATCTTCGAACAGGTCACCGGCGGCCGAGGATTGCCATTGAAAGATGTCTTCCTGCGTGAATGGGATATGGCGCTCAATTTCTGCGCCCGCTCGGACTTCCGCGAAGGCGTGCGCGCGCGCTTGATCGACAAAGATCAACAACCGCGCTGGAATCCGCCGACCTTGGATGAAGTTGATGCCACGGAACTGAACCGGTTGTTCTCGAAGCAGCATGGCCAGCCGGAGCTCTTGAGAGCGAAGCTCGAAACCCTCGCGCCAATGCACAGAGCCTAACCCTGCACAGTCCCAACCCAATGGCAAAGAATTCTTCACCTCGAAGTGTCCATGCGCTTACGCTTGTCTAATAAGATAAAAATGGATGGGACTCCCTCCATAGGCGGTCTGCTTGACGCGTCATTCCCGCGCACGCGGGAATCCAGGTTCTTCCCGTAGGGGTGGACCTATGTTCGGCCCTCCCCTGAATACCGCTTTTCGCGGGTATGACGGAACCCAGGTGACCAATTCATTGCGGAGACCCTCCCCTTACCTGTATTTTCTAGGGAGGAAATGAAAAGCATCACGCTGTAGGGGCAGGCGAGCCGCGCCCTCACGCGCCCTTGACAGGCCACAGGCTTCGCGTAATGGATGAAAAATTCATGGCAAGCCAATCACCCATCACAATCGACTTTCCGGTAATGCGCTACGACATCACCCTACCGCTGCTCGAAGGCCGCGTACCCATCGACGGCGTCTCGCTCAACCCAGTCAAATCATCGTCGATGATCAACAAAGAGGATCCAAAACTCAAAGCCGGCGACTTCGGCCTGATCGATTTAAACATCGGCTACTTCCTGCCGGCCATCGAGGCGGGCTGGGAAATTATCGGCTTACCGGTTTTCTCCAAGCGCAAGCCGGCCTATCAGCTGATCTTCTGTCACGTCGATGCCGCCATCCGCGCGCCCAAAGACCTTGCCGGCAAACGCATCGGCTCGCGCACCTATCGGACCGCGCTGACCATCTGGACGCGCGGTTTGCTCAAGGAACGTCACGGCGTCGATTTTTCCAATGTCCGTTGGACACTCCAAGCGAAGGAAGTGTTTCCGGTTTACGACGCCAACGTGGAGATCGAATACGTCGACGAAACCAAGCACATGGTGCAGCGGTTGATCGCCGGCGAGCTCGACGCGCTGATCACCGACATTTCCGACTCCAAAATGTTCGAGAATCTGGAAAACCATCCAAAGATCAAGCGGCTGTTTCCCGACTACGTTCAGGAAGATCTCGATCTCTACAACGACACCGGCATTTACGCCCCGGTACATATGATCGTCATGAGCCGCAAACTCGACCGCGAGCGCCCGGAGCTTGCAGGCAAATTCTACGCCGCTTTTGAAAAGGCCAAGGCCTTGGCCTACGACGATATCTTGAGCGACCGCGGCGGCTTTTCGGTCGTCTACCTGCGCGAGCAACTCAAAGAGCAAATGGCCAAGTGGGGCGATCCGTGGAAGCACGGCATCAAAGCCAACCAGACGACCATCGACGCCTTTATCAAGTATAACGTCGAGCAAGGCATGATTCGCACAGCGCCACCCTACGCCGACATCTTCGCCGTCGGAACCCTTGACACTTGATCACGACTTGAACCATTGGAATTAATGGAACCCTTGGAACACCTGGAAACTATACGAGCGATTGAACTTTTGAACCTTGAACCCTTGAACGACTATCTGAGGAGTTAAGAATGTTATCGCGAGAGGATAATGAATTAATCACCCAAACCAACCCTGGCACGCCGATGGGCGACCTCATCAGGCGCTATTGGGTGCCCGCCCTGCTATCCGAAGAAATTCCGCGCAATGACTGTCCGCCGGTGCAGGTAAAATTGATAGGCGAGGAGCTGGTCGCCTTCCGTGACAGCCAAGGCCGCATCGGATTGATCGGCGAGCACTGTGCCCACCGCGGCACTTCGCTCTTCTTCGGCCGCAACGAAGAGTGCGGCCTGCGCTGTGTTTATCACGGCTGGAAGTACGACGTGAACGGCAACGTTTTGGAAACTCCCGCCGAACCCCGCGGCAGCGAGTTCGGCAAAAAGCTCCATCACACCGCCTATCCGACCCATGAAGCCAACGGCGTCATCTACGCCTATCTCGGCCCAGGCGAAAAACTGCCGTTGTTTCCCAACTACGAATGGACCCAGGTGCCGCTGGAAAATTCCTACGTGACCAAATGTTTGTTGGAATGCAATTATCTCCAGGGTCTGGAAGGCGAATGCGATTCGTCGCATCTGTCCTTTCTACACCGCAACTTTACCAACGAGAGCAACCAACCGGTCTACAAAGGCGATCCCGCGCCGGTCTATGATACCCAGGACACCGACTTTGGCGTGCGCTTGATCGCCACGCGCAATTTCGACGACCAGCACTACGTCCGCTTCTCGGCATTCGTGATGCCGGTCTACGGCTGCGTCCCGGCCGGCCGCAAGACCAACGAGCTCGAAGGTTACGAGATTCACACCTATGTGCCGGCCGACGATACCCACTGCTGGCGCTACGATATCGGCTTTCATCGCGGCCGTGCTGTGCGCGACGACGAAGTGCACCGGCGCAAACAGATCAATCCGGATTACACGAAAGTGCGCAACGCGCGAAACAATTATTTGCAAGACCGCCACAAGCAGAAAACCTCGAGCTTTACCGGCATTGACGATTTTTTAAACCACGATGGCTGCGCCACCGAGAGCATGGGCGCGATTTTCGACCGCAGCAAAGAACATCTCGGCGTCAGCGACAAGGCGGTCATCGCCGTGCGCAGATTCCTGCTCACCGCCGCCAAAGAGCTTCACGGCGGCAAAGAGCCGCCCCATTTATTATACGACGCGCAAAGGAATTGGTTCCCGCATATCGATTGCTTCGCCCATTTGGTGCCGCGCAATTTGCCTTGGCAAAAGAAGTTCGACTTTTTGACCGAAGCCGCGCAAATAGAAAACCCGATGTCCTACGCCGCGCGCAAGAGAGCCGCATCCTAATTACCAGCTCGATCGACAACTAGGGATATTCAATGAAACAGAAAAGACCGACTCGCGCCGTGATCAAAACCGCCGAAGAAGAATTGCGCATCGCCGCGAAGATATTGGAATGGGAGATTGGCGACATCTGGGGCCACGTTGGCGTCCGTCTGCCAGATGACAAGGGCATCGCTGTGCAGATGTTTCGCCGCGCCGAGGGCGTTAAAAAGGACTGGTTAGTTCACTTTGACTATTCTCTCAAGAAACTGCGCGGTGTCGGCACGATCCCGCGCGAAGCGGTCATCTACAGCGAGATTTTCAAGGCGCGGCCCGACGTCAACGCCGCGGTCCATTGCCACGCGTCCATGTGCATCGCCTTGAGCTTGGCGGGCAAACCCATCGACTGGGTCCACATGCAGTCCTCGCGCTTCAAAGGCGGCACGCCGATCTTTCCGCGGCCGATTTACATTCTCGATGAATCCGAAGGCGCGGAACTCGCTAAGACTTTGGGGAACGCTTCAGCTATGATGATTTACGGCCACGGCATCGTGACGGTGGGCGAAAGTATCGACGAGGCCTGCATCAACGCACTTTATATGGAGCGCACAGCGAAAATCGTCGCTATCGCTGGCCTGCATGGCTATCAAGGGCCAACCCAGGAGTCGATTCAAACTCTCACCGACAGCAGAGAAAAACTTTTTCGCCGGCCGCGCGACGAGATGTATCACTCGGCCGAGTGGAACTATTTCGCCGACAAGATCAAGAAGGGCGAGCGTTGGACGCGTGGCTGGACCTAACATTATTTCGTAAGGAGCCAGAGATGACAAGCAAACTTTTGCCGTGGCTATTTATTTTCCTGCTCTTTCCGTTTTCCGCCCGCGCCCAAGAAACCCATCTGGTAGCCTACGCCGGCTTTGCCGGCTTTCAAGCGCCGATCTGGGCGCCGAAAGACTTCGGCTTGTTTACAAAATATGGCTTCAACGGCGATCTGGTTTTTCTCTCCGGCTCGGTGCGCCAACTTCAGGCCTTATTAGGCAACAGTATTCAGCTCGCCCAGGTCGACGCCGCCACGGCGGTCAATGCGATCAATCAAGGCGCCGATCTGGTGATGATCTCGGGCACGCTCAATTCGTTTCCCTACAGTTTCATCACCCAGAAAGAGATTCGCAAACCGGAAGACTTGGTCGGCAAGAAGATCGGCGTCCTCGCCGTCGGCGGCGCCACTGAGACAGCAACCCTGCTGGCGCTTAAAGCTTGGAACCTACCACGTCAAGCGGTGACCATCTTCCCGGCCGGTGATTCGGCCTCGCGGATCATTTCGCTCACCGCCAAAGCGATCGACGGGACCATGCTATCCTACCCTGACATCAACGAAGCGTTCCGCCATGGCATGCATGAATTCGCCAAGATGAGCGATGTCAAAGGCTCGTCGTTCCCGATGAATGTCATGGTCGCGCGCCGCAGCTGGGTCGAAAAAAATCGCAATGCCGTCAAGCGTTTTCAACAGGCCTACGCCGAAGGGGTCTATCAGTTCATGAACAGCAAGGAGAAAGCCGTCGCCGTGCTCGCCAAGTGGCTTCGCTTCAAAAACCCCAAAGCCATCGAAGAAACCTATCAATACTTCGGCAAGAGCTTCGCATTCCCTACCCGGGTCTCCCACGAAGGCTTACGCAACACTCTGGAAATCACCGCCCAGCGCAACCCCAGTGTCAAAGTCGACATGACCATCAGCCGCTACCTCGACGAAAGCATCGTCGACGAACTCGAACGCGAAGGCTTCTTCAATCGCATAGCGGGTAAATGATATTTTCCTACTCAAGCCTGGTGCCGACCTTGCGTAGTAATTCAGTTCCACAAAAAATTTGTCGGGGCGACCCTGTCTGGCCGCCCGTCCGAGAGGGCAGACACACAGGGCTGCCCCCGCGTCGACGCGTCATAGAATCCAAATTGAACCGCTATCCGACCTTGACTCCACCGCGACCCGTACCATATAAATCTCACTGTCGAGCAGTGATTTTGTCATGTGAAAGGTAATTTCGATGCATAAAATTTCGCAGCTATTTTTAGCCTGTTTGTTACTGGCAAGCGCACAACCCGCCTTCGCCCAGTCGGCCCAAGCGGTCGCGGCAGCGAAAAAGGAAGGCGGCAAAGTCATCGTCTATACGTCGATGGAAACATTCACCGCCGACGCGCTCAAGAAGGCGTTCGAAGCCAAGACCGGCTTACAGATGGAATACTGGCGCGGCGGCTCCACCGAAGTCCTCGACCGTTCGCTGGCCGAGTTCCGCGTCGGCAAACCGCTCTTCGACATCGTCGCCATGACCGGCGATCACATGCATCTACTAGCCAAAGAAGGCGTCTTTATTAAATACGATTCGCCGTCGCTCAAGGGCTTCGCCAAAGACGCCATCGACCCGAACCTCGGCGCGCGGTACCGCAACGTGCTTTACGGCGTCATCTACAACAAGGCCTCGATCAAGGCTGCCGACGCCCCCAAAACCCTCGAAGACATCGTCAAGCCGGAGTACCGCGGCAAGTTGGTCATGCCCCATCCGGTGAACCACACGCTGACCACCCAGTGGCTGGCGAGCCTGGATAAAATCATGCCCAAGCCGCGCGCGGAAAAATTCATTCACGATCTCGCCGCGGCAAAACCGATCTTCGTCGAATCCATCGTCCCCGCCGCCGATCGCGTCGGCACCGCTGAAACCCCTATCGGCATCACCTTCCCGCGTTTTGTTTTGACTTACAATAAACAAGGCGCCAACCTGGACTACGTCCGCGACTACAACATGCTTGGCGACGGCCAGTACATCAGCCTCGGCCTGAAAGCGCCCCGGCCCAACGCCGGCAAAGCGTTTATCGATTTTTTTCTAGACGAGGAAAGCATGAAAATTCAGGCTGCTACAGGTGAGTTCGTCAATCGCCGCGGCGTCCATCCACCGCTCCAAGACGCCGACAAGATCAAATTTGTCCAGATGTATCAGTTTAACAAAGAGGATTACGAGATAAAAAAGAAGGAATATCAGAAAATCTTTCTGCGGTAATATCAACGAGCGATTCGGAACGGGGATATCTCACCACGAAGACACGAAGATCACGAAGGTAAGAGAAAGACCATACACCTTGTTCCGAACTTCGTATCCTTAGCGCCTTCGTGGTGAAAAGAATTCTCGCTTACCCAAATACAACAGAAAACTCTAGGAGAACGTTACAATGGCAGAATTTATCATCGACGCCGACGGCCACATCATGGAAGACCACAAAGATATCTTCGCTCATATCAAAGGCAACTTCGCCGAGATGAACTGGCACTCGACCTGGCCGATGTTCGACGCCGACGGCTGGCAGCGCGGCTTGGCGCGCAAAGGCAAACGCGAAGATCCCGACGCTAAACGCTGGATAAACTTTCAGAACGAGCATGGCATCGACATGGCCGTGCTCTATCCAACTTCGGCTCTCGCGTTGGGCATGATCCAACTGCCCGCATGGGCTTCCGCGCTGGCGCAGGGTTACAACGATTGGCTCTACGATCGCTTCATGAGTCAATCGCCGCGCTTGAAAGGCGTCGCCCTGCTGGCGCCGCAAGATCCCAAAGCCGCCGCGCTGGAACTGCGCCGTTGCGTCAAAGACTTGGGTTTCGTCGCCGGCCTTTTGCCGTCCGCCACCAACAACCGCACGCCGCTCTACGGCTCTCCGGTGTTTCACGAGATCTACGACGAAGCGCAACGGCTCGACGTGCCGCTGACCATTCACGGGGGCGTCAGCCAAAACTTGGGCCTCGACCGCGTCGGCAGTTTTCTCGAAGCCCACATGTTGGAACATCCCGTCGGCCTGTTTCTCCATATCACCAACATGATGTTTCAAGGCGTGTTCCAGGAATTTCCCAAATTGCGGGTCGCCTACCTGGAAGCCGGCGCCGGCTGGGTGCCGTTCATGATGGATCGCATGGAAGAGGACTACGAAAAATTCGCCGCTCGCCTGGCGCCGCACTTAAAAAACCCGCCGAGCCATTTTTTTGAAAGCGGCAACATCTTCGTCACCATGGAAGTTGAAGAACGCACCGCCCCCTACGTCGTTAAACTGCTGCGCGACGACGTCATCATGTGGGCCTCCGACTTCCCGCACGAACGCGAACGCGACCAATTCGGCGGCGACCTGCCGACGTTAAAAGCGCGCAAAGACCTGACGGACGATTTCAAAAAGAAAATGCTCTGCGACAACCCGGTAAGATTCTATCGCTTCAGCGAAGGCGATATCGCCGCGGCGCGCAAGGCGAAGGGGAACTAACTTAAATATTCACACGCCGCCCATGGCGCATTCGGTAGCTTTCGCGCTTCAGCGACTGATGCTGCTAATCGACATTTTTAAAAGCGCTATGCAGTCTTGATGCGAAATCATCGAGAGGTTAATCTTGTTGCGTGACAGCTACCGTTCATAGCGGCGTCCGACACCGCAGGCGAAAGCCTAGAAGGTTTGGCAATTTCCTCCGGAATCGAAATGTCGTCTGGTGGTGCGTTGTTGGGCTTGCCGCCTTCTTCACGCTTAACTGGGTCTATCAGGTAATCCGGAAACCCGGCGAGCTCTTCGCCCCGGTCAGTAGCTCCTTGGCAAAAACTCCCGCATCCACATGGCAGAGTTACGGCGCGCTTTTTGAGAAGTATTCTACCAGCATTGTCTCGGCGGAATTGCTCGCCGCGCTGGCGCAGGTCGAAAGCAACGGCAATCCCGTTGCGCGCACGTACTGGCGCTGGCAATGGTCGTGGCATCCTTTTGAAATCTATCGTCCAGCCTCGAGCGCGCTCGGCATGTTTCAACTCACCGACGGAACCTTCGCCGAGGCGCGAAAGTATTGCATCCACGATCATAAAGTTGCCACCGAAGACCCCAGGCAAAATTCGGATTCCTGTTGGTTCAATGGCTTGTATACGCGAACGTTGCCCAGCCATGCGGTCGAATTGACCGCCGCCTATCTCCACCAGAGCGTGGTCAATACTCTGGCGGCTCGCGGCTCAACCAAAGCCAGCCCTGAACAAAAACAAAAACTGGCTGCCGTGATTCACCTCTGCGGATTGAAAGGAGGAGAGACTTTCTCCGCCGCTGGCTTTCGCGTGGCCCCCGGCGCACTTTGCGGTACACACAGATTGCAGCGCTATCTCGGTCAAATTGACCTAATGAAGAAACGCTTTGCGCGACTGGCGGGGAATTAGGGGGAGCCATTCGCCCAACTCTTCTTCTCCGCATCGACTCCGTGGCCGCAATCGTTTGCATTATTCTATTGGGCTTCGGTGCCTCACATAACAACCTTGACCATACGAGCACTTCAACAGCTCACACATACGCCTCCTCAGGCATAATGAATTGCGCGCCTTCTTCGCCAATTGCTCTTGAAACATCCTGCGGATCGGCGGGTCCTGATCGCGGTACTCGATGGTGCTGCCGCCCTCTTTGACGTTGAGATTTCAACCCCAATCGGCCATTAAAGTCAGTATCGTCGTTCAGGCTTTTTCTTTGTTTTCTTCGCAATCAGAGCGGACACGAGATTCTAAAATGTCAAAGAAGCAAAGCCTGGCATTAACTCTCTCTTGGCGATGCGGGGTCCGACTGTTTAGATTGCACGGCCGTTTTTTGCTCGGCAAGATAATAATGTTATCAAAGCTTGAATCAATGCCGCCGCCCGCGGTATGACCCTGGATTGAGCTTTTTAAAATTGTTTACCATGTCGGTGAACTAACTCTGTGGAGTCCACAATTATGAAAGTCGCCGGCTGGTTATTTTCGGTATTTCTGTTAACGAGTTGCGCCAAGGTACTTCCGGTCTACAAGATCCCGGAGATGACTTTCGACGAGCCGTCATTTTCCCCCACCATCGAAGCCCACACCGATGCGCCGATCATCGGCGCCAACCGCGTCGACATACTGCTCAATGGGGATGAAACTTTCCCGGCGATGTTGCGCGACATAAAACGCGCGACACGCACGATCACCTTCGCCCAGTACCTCTACGAAGACGGTTCGATCGCCTACGAACTGGCGAAGGCATTTGCCGAACGATGCCGGGCAGGGGTCGTCGTCAACATCCTTTTAGACAGCCATGGCACCAACACGCCGGCCGAAATTCCCGACATGATGCGCGATGCCGGTTGTCAGGTGGAATTGTTTCGCAGGGTCGAAGCGCCGCAAGTGATCTTCATTTGGAAGTTGCTGAGATACAACTATCGAAACCATCGGCGCATTCTCGTGATCGATGGACGGATCGGTTTCACCGGGGGGTATGGAATAAGTGAAGCCTGGACCGGCGACGGCCGCACTGCAAATCACTGGCGGGAAACCAATGCGCGGATCGAGGGTCCAGTCGTTAAAAACCTCCAAGGGGCGTTTGCGGAGAGTTGGCTCGAGACGACCGGCGCCATGCTCGGCGGCGATGATTATTTTCCTCGCCTTGAGCCGCGGGGAAAAATTTCAGCGCAAATCGTCAAGAGCTCGCCGATCGGCGGAAGCTTTCAAAACTACATGCTTTTTTTGATCTCGATCGCGTCCGCTCGAAAATCCATTTCGATTACCAATCCGTACTTCATCCCCGACGATCGGATGGTCAACGCTCTGCTGGAGGCCGCCGTCCGGGGCGTCCGAGTAACCGTGCTCGTACCCAGTAAGATAGACCACAAGATTGTCTATCGAGCCAGCCGCAGCAACTTCGGCCGGCTGCTGCTCGGCGGCGTTCAAATCTTCGAATATCTACCTGCGCTTATGCATGCGAAAACCATGGTCGTGGACGGCATTTGGGCAACCATCGGCAGCACCAACTTCGACAATCGATCCTTCGCGCTGAACGAAGAACTGAATCTTGCAGTTTACGACAGCGCCTTCGCCCACCGACTTGAAGAGATTTTCAATGACGACCTCAAGCATGCCAAACAAATTTCCTACCAGGAGTGGGACTCGCGCGGATTTACGGAAAAGTTCTTCGAGCTCTTCTCTTTTCCCATCAGAGAGTTGCTTTGATTCTACGCTGGCCGCGGGCCTGGATTCGCTGCTTGGTCGAGGCCCGTTGCCGATGGTGAGCCGTTGCGCATCGTTTCGATAGCCATAAGGCCAAGAGAGGGATCAAAATCCATATCAGCCCAAGCGCAATCGCGAGAAATCCCCCTACTTTCTTTTTGCTTTTTTCCAGATAGACTAAGGCAACAATGGGTAACTCGGAAGCGGTTGTTTTTTGCTCCCGTGCCTTTGTATTTTGATTGAGGAGCATCCGCCGCCGATGTATTGTCCACGCCTCATCGTTTTCGTTTTTGCGCTTTTAGCTGCCACGGCGACGCTCGCCGGCATCACACCGCCGCTATCTCTACAGCAGCACGTCACCGCCACTGAACTGATACCGCTCACCAGCTCGCAGAAGGAGTTCAAGATCATCGGCGGCAAGGATGAGGGACGACTGGTGCCGGTGACATTCCAGGCGGATCCTACGGATGAAAAAAGATGGAAGCTCAGCTTCGGCGACTACGGGCGAATCCTTCTGCGCAGCAGCTCGGGCGCCCTGCTTATGGATCGGCTCGACCTGTTCAAAAGCAAGAGTTACGTCATCTATGAACCGGCGCTGCGGGTGTTACCCGCCGAGATCTATTCCGCCGGCGCTGTTCTGCGCCAGACGGGGTACAAAATGTATAGCGTTGAGACCGGCAAGCTCAAACGCGCCGGCCGCGTGACTCATTTAGTAAAACGGATTACACCCTCGCAGTTCAGCACGCCGGCCGGTCTCATCGACGGCTATCACGTCGAGATCGAGCACAAGATGGAAATGGAATATAATAGCCAACTTCTGTTAACTGTAGGATTGGGCTGCCGTTTAGACGAGGGATTGGTGTACGGATCGGCGCACTACAAGCTCAGCAAGTTGGGCGGTCTCTTGACGGAAACGAAGACCAGCGCCGCCGCGCTCTCTATGCGGTCGATTTCGCCCAGTTACTGATTTGGACTAACCGTGGGTCGTTAGCTAAAGCAATCGGACTAGTCAAAATTGAAACGCCTGTCCCCTCCGATTCTGTTTACTCCATCA
>JBGTCC010000839.1:0-3528 GCA_041749055.1 Thermodesulfobacteriota bacterium
AGAAGCGCGGTGAACTTGCGCTAACTCCTGCTCGATTCAGATTTGCTGCAAGCAAATAATGGAAGTTTGCTGGTTATTCGTAACCCTCCGCGGTGCAGACACTGGCGAGTTTCTTGCAGTTAACGTCATTGAGTAGACGGAGCATCGCCGTCGCCAACGAACGATGAAGCAGATAAATTGCCAAGTGCTGGTTGGATTTTTCACTCTTGTGCTGGGCATCGGCACGGCGGGCTGTCTTCTCGCGATACTCGCACCCGCGGCTCTGATTCGCACCGAAGGTTATATGATAACGGCCGATTTTGTTAACGTCGGCGGCCTCCCCCGAGGAGCCAAGGTCGAAAGCGCCGGCGTTGAGATTGGCCGAGTCGGCGCTGTCGCGCTTGTCGATAACCGTGCGCGCCTACAGATCCAAATAACCGTCGCGGTACGCTTACCCGTAGACTCTCGAGCGATCGTCAAGACCCAATGGTTCACCGGCGAGCGTTACATTGAGATTGCCATCGGGACCGCACAAGAACGGATCCCGCCAGGCGGACGGATCGACCGAACCGAGTCGCCACGCGACCTCCAACAAATCATCAGCGAGGCGATCTTCGGTTCGATCGAGGTACGATGAATTTCGCCCGTGGAGACAGATCATTCTAATTACCGGCCAGTTAAGTATCGTGCCGGGGTCTTTGAAGTTGCAGCGGCATAGTGTTACCTGCCCCCGCATTTACGCCAGGAACCAGCCGATGGCGTAGATCAATAACGGCAACAGCGCGATGAGAACGATCACTCCGGCGCCGATCGCCGCGATCCCGATAAATTGCTTTGAGTTTTTCATTCGAGCGGTCTCGCGCCAAGCGTTGTCGGGTCGTTCAGGCGCTCGAGCGTCATGTCGATTTTTTTGACTTCCTTGTCGTACCAACCATGAACCTCGTCGAGCAACCGCCTTCGGCTTAGTTGTGCGGACCGATTTCCCCACTGCCAGTTGGTGTCGGCGCGATTGCGCTCGGTGTCGAGGTAATCAAGCGTGCGCGCGACAACCTTGCGGCGTTGCACCAGCCGGTCGCGACAAAGCCTATATCTCCAGTTCTCCACAATGTGCATGTCAGTCCCCCGCTCTGTCTTGCGAATCAGGCTACGGATACTGAAGCCCGCTACAGCAGTTCCCGCGCCCGCGCCTCCAGGTAAAAGTTCTTGCGCGCCATAAGCTCGGCACCGAGTCCGGCAAGGACAACGAGCGGCACGAAGAGCCATCCGACGATCGGAATGAACGCGATGACGTAGTAAAGCACCAAGCCGAGCACAAACGCCCACCCTCGTTTCGGCCCGAGAATCGCTTCGCCCATACGGCTGATGACGAAGATCCGGCCCCAGAACAGCAAGATCCCGAACGCGGCGCTTAAAATAACTGCGAGCGGAATCGTCAAGATGATCGAGAACAAGATGGCACAGACAACCGGTATGACGATGGCCGCGACGAAACCGAGTCCGAGCGCGGTCCAGGGACGGCTCTTGAGAATATCCGCCGCCGCTTGGTGGTACTTCGGCAAGTAGCGCTGCGACAGCAGGCCAACGATCAGCGTCGAAGTAAAGCCGGCGAGCAGGATAAAGATTCCCAGGCCGGTAAAAAAGATAAAGATTTTTGCCGCTGACGGTCGCGGCAGCGGCGACGGTTCGTTACGCAGCAATTGGCCCTGAAGCCGCGCTCCCGGTTCAACTTCGGCTTGGCGGTGGCTGTAGTAATTCACATCCCCGCCGACTTCGGCATTCGAGGTGAAGCGCAGCGCCCCGACCATGGCATCGAGCCGTGAACCGACTTTGTTCGAAACGATCAACGAGCCGGCAGCGAGCTTCGCCGTACCTTTTACCGGCGCGGCAAGATGAATATTGCCAGCTGCGGCGACGATGTTTCCGCCGACGCTCGCCGAGCGCGCGAGCTCAACATTGCCGCCCATCACCGTGAGATTTTTTCCAATGTTGCCGCTGATGCTGAGCTGCCCGCCGGCGACGCGAACGTCCTGGCTGACGCTGCCGGAAATACTCACTCTGCCGCCGGCCACGAGCAGATCGCCGTTGACTTTGCCGTCGATGACGACCTGTCCGCCGAACCCGTAGACATCGCCGTTGACGGTTCCGGAGATCGTCACGAGCGGACCGAGCGCGAAATGATCGCCCTCGACCGTCTCGGATGCCGGGACTGACGACGCTCGCCGATGCCAAAAAGCCGCGGCTTTTTCATCGCCCCCCGCCGATGGCTGCCAAAGGAGCAGAACCATGCCGCTTGCGATGACAATGGCAAAAATGCGTTTCAATTCACAGCTGTTCATGGCAGGCCACTTATCTGGTATCGGTATCGAGTTGAGCAACCGCGTCGTCGCCAAAGCGCAGTTTAGTTTAGCTTCGGCGGCGAACCGCTAGTTCCGAGTTTTCTCAGGTGCCGCTTTCTGGGATTCGCCCAAGTCCCAGACAAACACCTGTTGCGCGTTCTTGCCCTTGCCGCCGCCGCTCAAATACCCAAACCCTTGCGCGGTTTTTCCCTCATTGATGACAATGGCCGGCGGGAATTGCGCCGCGAGTGCAGCGGTTTGCGGCACCGTGCAACGAACCGGATCGAAGATCAGTATCGCCAAGAGCAGCGCCAATTTATTCCGCTGAATCGTCAATCGATTTTTCACGCGATATTTCATGGCCGCCTCCCGATGAACCGGCTTTACCCCCCGCGTCTGGTTTGGCTACATTTGATGGTGTCCGCAGCAAGCTGCGGGGAATTATTAGATTCCACGATTTTCACAGATCCATGATTTTCGGCGACGCAACACGCGCCGTCGCCTGGAACCAATTGTCAGTTAACGGTTCTTTCGTCGTTTCTGCTACGATCAGGCGACGTCAAAGCGATCCAGGTTCATCACCTTGTTCCAGGCCGCGACAAAGTCATGGACAAACTTTTCCTTCGAGTCCGCGCACGCATAGACCTCAGCCAGGGCGCGGAGCTGGGAGTTCGAACCGAAGACGAGGTCGACACGAGTGCCGGTCCACTTGACTTTGCCCGTCTGGCGATCGTGCCCTTCGAATACCTCCGCGTCTTGCGAGACCGGCTTCCACTCCGTGCCCATGTCGAGCAGGTTCACGAAGAAGTCGTTGGTCAGCGCCTCCGGCTTCGAGGTGAAGACCCCGTGCTTGTCACCGCCGGCGTTGGTCCCCAGCATGCGCATGCCGCCGACGAGGACCGTCATCTCGGGCGCGGTCAGCGTGAGCAATTGCGCGCGATCCACCAGCAGCGCTTCGGCGCTGACCGAGTACTTGCCATTCAGGTAGTTGCGGAAGCCGTCGGCGAACGGCTGGAGCGCGCCCATGGCCTCCACGTCCGTTTGCTCCTGCGAGGCGTCCGTGCGGCCCGGCGTGAACGGAACCGTGACCGAGTGGCCGGCCGTCTTCGCGGCTTGCTCGACGCCGGCGCAACCGGCCAGAACGATCAGGTCAGCGAGCGAGACCTTTTTGCCGCCGGACTGCGCATCATTGAACGCACTTCGTAGACCTTCC
>JBGTCC010000840.1:0-3491 GCA_041749055.1 Thermodesulfobacteriota bacterium
GTCCAGCTGTCGGTAGACGGAATTGTCATCGACCGGGGTGAAATCGCGGCCGCAAATCGAGCGGGCGTCGAGGTCGCTGACGACCCGGCGATAAAGTTGCACGAACAGATCGATTTTCCGGTCGGACAAAGGCTCCGCCGGCGCCCAGGGAAAATGCAGTTTCATTTCCTTCCGCAGCGCGCTTTCCTGAACGTCGAAAGTCGATTCTCGATGCGCTAGTCGTCCGGGCACCAATTCATAGCGCAGCGGCTCCTGAATACTCGATCGAAGGCGCCGCAGTAAGACGGTCTCCTTGCCATCGGTAGCCTCGATATAGCCGGCTGCCATGGGATCCGAGCTCCGGCCGTCGGGGAAATAGCTCTGCCCGGTGGCCGCAAGCGGTTCGAGCCGATGGCCGGCATGCTGGGCCATGAAATCATGCCAATCGTTAGCCGCCGTTTCGTTAGTCACGCCGGCCGATACGGAATAGTTGGGTGCGTTATCGAACGCCGTCACACGATGCACGGCGTCACAGTTGCGGCAGCGGATAAACTTGGGGTTAAGCATATTTTCGCTGTTGCGCTGCTAGCGCTGCCTGGGACGGGAAGCTCATGAGGACTCGGGTCCCGACGTTGGGATTACTGGTGATGCTTAGTTTGCCACCCACGAGATCGGCCATGCGGCGCGCCACCGTGAGCCCAATGCCCAGACCGGAGAAGGCGCGCTGCGACGAGTTGTCCGCTTGATGAAACGGTTCGAAGATCGTGTCGATTTTGTTCTGCTCGATACCGACGCCGGTATCGATGATTTCAAAATCCATAGAGGCGCGGTCCGCCGACGCGCCGACTTTGATCGTGATTTCGCCCGCCACGGTGAACTTGACCGAGTTATTAAAAATATTCTGAAAAACCCGTTCGACTTTGGCGCGGTCGTTGACCATCGATAAATCGCCGTTGGCGAGCTGCACGTTGAGTTGCAAGCCCTTATCGCGAATCATCTTTTCGTGCCGATCGACCGATTCCATGACGAGATCGCGGGCATCGAACTTCTCGATGGTCGCGCTGGCGTCGCCGGCGTTGAGCGAAGTCATCCACAGCACGTTATCGATCAACTCCAAGAGCTCTTCCGAATTGCGGTAGACGGTTTCGAGAATCTTCTGCTGTTCTTCGCTGAGCTTGCCGATCACCTGGTTGAGCAGCAGATAGACGAAGCCGACGACCACGCTGAGCGGCGTGCGCAGTTCATGGGAAACGTTGGAGAGGAAATCGGACTTGACCTGGCGCAGCTTGGCCTTGGCGGTACGCCGTTCCAAGCCGCGCCGGACGAGCGACAGGATGTGATTTACGTCGAAGGGTTTGGAGATATAATCGAACGCGCCCAGGCGTAAACCTTCGATGGCCGTGTCGAGCGAGCCATAGCCGGTGATGATGATCGCCTCGATGTCGGGATCATAGGCTTTGACCTTCTCCAGCACGTTGATGCCGGTCAACCCCGGCATCTTGAGATCCAAGGTTACCAGGTCCACCGGATGCCGTTTGAGCATCTCGATCGCCTGGGCGCCCCGGTCGGCGACAAGCACATTGTAATAGGGATTGAGAATCATCTTAAGCGATTCTCGTGGTCCCATCTCGTCATCGACGACTAATATGTTGGGTTTGCTGGCATCCATGGCGAAGCTCATTCAGCAAGCCGCATGCCACCAGTGCTTTTAGGTAAGGGGTTGAATTTGGAAGGAGTTTTTCAGTAAGTAGGGACCGTTAAGGAAGCTGAAGGCAACAGAAATGTCCAATTATGACGATAATTTTACCTCCTCATCGTCGTCCTCATCGTTGGGATTGTGGATCTTGAGCTTCTCGATGCGGTATTTGAGGATGCGCCGGCTGGTGTTGAGAATCAACGCGGCCTTGGTCTGATTGAAGCCGGTGCGCTGCAAGGCTTTGACGATCAGTTCACGCTCGAACTCGTCCACCGCGTCGCTCAGCGGCCGCGACCCGCTCAAGACGTCTTCCTTGAGCGTCGCGGTCTGATCGGTCGAGCGCAGGCTCGGCGGCAAATCGCGCAGTGTCACGGTTTCTTGAGGCGTCAAAATCGTCAGGCGCTCGATCAAATTCTCCAGTTCGCGAATGTTACCCGGCCAAGGATAAGACGTAAAAAAGTCGACAACCTCAGGGGACAGCGTCTTGGCGGCGATCGAATGTTCCTGGGATTTAAGGCGCAAGAAATGGTCGAGCAACAAGACAATATCGTCACGGCGCTCGCGCAGCGGCGGCAAGAACAACGAAATCACATTGAGCCGGTAGAACAGATCCGGCCTGAACTCGGCGTTTTTGGCCATCTGCTCCAGATCGCGGTTACTCGCCGCGATGATGCGCACGTCCACTTTGATTTCGTCCGTGCCGCCGAGACGGCTGAACGTCTCCTGTTCGATGGCGCGCAAAAACTTCGCCTGGACGCCGATGTCGAGTTCGCCGATCTCATCGAGGAAAAACGTGCCGCCATGGGCGAGTTCGAAACGGCCGAACTTCTTCTGCGACGCGTTAGTGAAAGCGCCACGCTCATAACCGAACAGCTCGCTTTCCATCAAATTTTCCGGCAGGGCGGCACAGTTCACCACCACGAATGGTTTCGAGCGCCGGTCGCTATTGTAATGAATAGCCCTGGCGATGAGCTCCTTGCCGGTGCCGCTTTCGCCGGTGATCAGCACCGTGCTTTTTTTCGCCGCCACCATGCTGACCGCTTTGAAGACATCGGTGATTTGCTTGGACTTGCCGATGATGAAGTCGATGCCGTACTTGCGGCCGACCTCCTCCTTCAAGCGCTCTAATTCCCGCGACAGCTGGACTTTTTCCAGCGCATGCTCGACGCGCAGACGCAGTTCTTCCACGTCAAATGGCTTGGTCACATAATCGAAAGCGCCGGTTCCCTTGGCCGTAAATGCCGTTCTGGCGGTATTGATACCGGTGAGCATGATTACCTGACAGTCGGGGTGGATGGATTTAATTTGCTTGAGCACACCGAGGCCGTCGGCGCCGGGCATCATGACGTCCAAAAGCACCGCGTCGGGCCTGTCCTCGGTAACCTTTTGAATCGCTTCGTCGGCGGACGAGGCTTCCAAGACCCGGTAAATCTTGTTGAACACCATTTGCAGCGATTGGCGTACGCCAGGTTCGTCGTCCACCACCAATAATAAGGGCTGACTCATGTCAGTTTTCTTTTCCGTGCTCAACAATCGGGAACTCCATTCTAACCATGTCTTCTGCTGTCTATCAGCAACCTACAGGCCAATCCGCAGTGTTTATTTTTCAAACAGTTAACTTACGGGACAGCAAATTTGACACCGTCAAGGGTGGGCAAAAAGTGACAAGAATGACAATAGAACAATGATCGTTTAATGTACGCCAGCTGTTTTCTGTCTGAGCGGATTGGCCTGACGCGGCCGCTTTTCTTCCAATTGAACGGGTTTGCCGTTTAGCGCATCGGCCATGAATCTCGCTAACCGCGGTTTTGGTCTT
>JBGTCC010000841.1:0-2025 GCA_041749055.1 Thermodesulfobacteriota bacterium
GAGACATTGGCGACCAAGGCACCTTGAGCTTTCTCTAAGCCAAGACTATCGGCGATATCCGGAGTCACCTTTTGGATCAACACGCCCAAGAAGCCGCGGGTGACTTTGCCTTTGCCGCGCAGCTGCGGCAGCAGCTCCTTGACCAAATTGATCGGGATGGCGAAGCCGATGCCCATGTTGCCGCCGGTGCGGCTGAAAATCGCAGTATTGATACCGACAATCTCGCCGCGCAAGTTGATCAAGGGTCCGCCGGAGTTTCCTGGATTGATCGAAGCATCGGTCTGAATAAAATTGTCGTAAGGCCCCTGGCCGATATGCCGGCCTTTGGCGCTGACGATGCCTGACGTCACGGTGCTGTCCAAGCCAAATGGGTTGCCAATGGCAACCACCCACTCACCCACTTCGAGCTTATCGGAATCGCCAAAATTCGCCGACGGCAAGGACGACTTGGCATTGATCTTGATCACCGCGATGTCGGTTTTGGCGTCTCTACCGATGACTTTGGCTTCGTATTCTTGATCGTCAGAAAGTTTCACGACGATCTTCGAAGCGTTCTCGACCACATGATTATTGGTCAAGATCGAACCGTCGCCATCGATGATGAATCCCGAGCCGAGGCTGCGTTGGCGCTGCGGCCCGCGCGGCTGCGGCCCGCCGAAAAAACGTTTCCAGAAATCGTTGAACTGATCGTCTTCGCCAAATGGGCTACCAAACTCCTGGCCGCCGCCGCGGGCTTCGCTGACTTGCGTCGTGGAAATGTTGACCACCAGGGGCTTCATCATTTTCGCGAGCGTGACGAAATCCGGCAGGCCGCCAGATAGGCGCGGCTCGGGAGCACCCGCATCGCCCATAAAATTAACCGCGCGGCCCGGCGACAACCAGTCCAGGCTGCCGCTTATCCCGAGTCCAACCACCAGCGAAACCAGGGCGACTAAAATCGCGCCCTTGAAGCTAATTTTGCCGCCCCACTTACTTTCCGGTTCCATCCCCACTCCTATCGCTTTTTCACCGCTTCGACATACTTCATGCGTAAATCGAAAAGAATACCTTCCATCAACTGTGCCTCGTTAGGGTTCAAGTTGCCGCGGGTTTTTTCATTTAACATGGCCAAGATATCGATCATCTGCTTGGCCACGCTAATGTCGGCTTCAACTTTGTCGCTGACCGGGTTGGCGATTTCGCCCAAGTGCATTAACACCTGAGTGCTCAAGCTAATGACAAAGGTGGAAAAATCGATTTCAGGTAGATCATTGGGCTGAGCGGCACCCTCCACGCGCTCCTGTGCGGCAGTGGTCTGCGGCGATGCTTGATTCGCCGCCTCCTGCGCCTCTACCGCGTCCTCTCGCGCTTCGCCGGTCTCCGGCGAAAATCGCCGGCGATCCTGTACCGTGAATCCTTTGCCTTCTTGCTTTTCTTCTTCTGCGGCCATTTCGCTACTCCCGCAATCCTTAGATAAAAAAGCCTGGAAACAACCCCGCTGACATAGAAACGCGGATTTCCAGGCGACCGCTGAACTACTCGGCCTATTTGAGTCTTGGCACGGTAGATTTGATCATCAAACTGGCTTGCAATACGGTTACGAAACCGACGCAAAACTCGCATCAAACTGTAATACCCACCCCTAGCCTTGTCAAGTTAAGGACCCGCCGTCCAAGAATCCCGATTGAACTATGGAGCGGTATAGACAGTTGTCGTGTCAATGTAGTCCCAAGCCGGTCTTGAACGGGATCGGAACGAGGGTGAATCAAGAAAAACGGCTTTAAGTTCATCGACTCCGACATGTATATCATGGGACCGCCGGAGCTATGGGAAAGGTACATGGACCCGCAATCGCCAGAATAGCCCCACCTTGGCCCCTGACCTGCCTATGGTCAGCCGCAATGGATTTCCGGTATCTAACAGTTGCCGTCCAAGTTTCTCATCGATTCACTGTGCCCGGCTCCATTCCGTGCTGCTGCATCAACGCCTTTTCATCTTCCGCGCTCGGCGGAACCTGCCCGGACCACAATGCTTGTAACTCTTCGA
>JBGTCC010000842.1:0-4720 GCA_041749055.1 Thermodesulfobacteriota bacterium
TTCGCCGGGTAGATGAACTCGTAGATATGGCCGGGTTTAAATCCGCCGCGCAAATAGAGGTCGGTGCGGCTCGCCTTGATCGACTCGTTGCCGCTGCGAGGGTCTTTCACGGCGGCGGCAAATTCCCATTCGCTTTCGGCCACTGGAATTCTCTTACCGTAGGATTTCTCGCGCACGGTGAGCGACGACTTCGATTTGTCCCGCGACGCGGTCTCGTAACTCTTGACCCGCTCGTCGGCGCTGAGCGGCTGCGACTTGACGCCTTTCTCGTCGACGACGATTTCCGTGCGAACTCTCGCGACGATCGGTTTGCCTTTGTTGGTGGCGATGGGAACATTGAGCACGAGCCAATTCTTCAGCGGCATCAAATCGCCCTGCCAGCCGCACCAGACGATGGTGTAGCCCTGGCGCATGAGAAAGCCGTTGCCGGCATGTTCTATCGTCGTCGGATCGTTGGCTTCGGGTCCGTCATTCAAAAAACCCAAGATGCGTTTGCTGCCGCGGTTGGGCGCGTCGAAAAAGATTTTGCCGTTGCCGCGCGCCATGTCGAGGGGTTTCAGGATGCAACAGTTGCCGGAGTACTCGACTCTGCCGCGCTGGTTGCGCGGCGCTTTCGCAATATTCACGATGATGCGATTGAGCCGGTGCGCCGGATCGACTTCACCGTAGATCATGCCGGTGAGTTTCTCATAGCCTCCGGTGATGGGAAATTCATGGCCGTCGGCGAAATGCTCTCTTTTTTGGATGACTAAGCGGATAAGCATGGACGGGTATAATCCTTTTAGAAATAAAATGGCGCTTCGCCGAGACCGTCGCCGCCGACGTAGCGCCATCGACGAAGTGTTGAAGGATATTCCGCAAGCCAAAGCGCTGGCGGACTTCGAGGTCTTCGAAGCGACACGGGTGCGCAGCGGCCAAATGCGGCTGGCCCAGTGGCTCGAGGTTGCCCGCGCCGCCTGTTGGCGATGGTCCCGCCGGTGGAGATGATTTTGATGAGCGGCATGGGCTTCCTTATTCGCGATGCAATTGAAAAATACCTTCCTGGCCATAGCATCGGAGGATTCTGGCCGTCAACCGCGCCCGCGCCACGATTGATTCCGCCGCTCGGAAAGCCATGCAAGATTTGCGTCAACGGTGCTAAGTTGCTAAGTGAGCTTGGACGTGGGCGGCGGCTGCTCACAGGTAATAGGAGATCGATATGGGGAAATGTTTACGAGTGGTTATCGCGGTGATCGTACTTAGTTTGAGCGCTGTGTCACTGGCGGTCGCCGCTGAAGCCAAGCGGCAGCCGGAGTGGGATAAGTTGGTCGAAGCGGCCAAGAAGGAAGGCAGGATCGTCATCGCGATCCCGCCTTCAAATGAGCTGCGCAAGGAGCTCGAAACCGTTCTGAAACAGAAGTTCGGCATCGACGCCGAGTTGGTGGCGGCGCCGGGGCCCAAAAACGCCAGCCGCATCGCCGCGGAGAAAAAGGCCGGTGTGAATTATTTCGACGCGATCATTTGCGGCACTGGCACGGCGGCGGGGCTCACCCATGACGGTATGCTCGAGCCGTTAGAAAGCTTATGGATTCTTCCCGAAGTGAGAGATCCCAAGCAGTGGTGGGGCGGACATATTTGGGAAGACAATGTCAGCACGCATAGGTTTTTATATTCATTCCTCGCCGACGTGGCGACCCATGGCATCTGGTACAACACTAGCATCGCGAAACCCGAGGAATTCAAAAGCTTCGACGACTATTTAAATCCCAAGTGGAAGGGCAAGATCGGTTTCAGCGATCCGCGGGTGCCGAGTTCCGGGCAGTCGATCTGGTCGTTCATGTGGGAACTCAAGGGCGAGGAGTTTCTCAAAAAATTAGTCCAGCAGGAGCCCTTTTTGACACGCGATCTGCGCCAGCTTGCCGATGCATTAGCCAAAGGCAAAGTCGCCATCGCCTTCGGCCTGGGGCGCAGCCAGGCCGATCCCTTCGTCGAAGCGGGTTTGCCGCTCAAGCCGGTGCCGGCGCCCAAAGAAGGCTTGCCGGCAAGCAATTCCTTCGGTGTCATCGGCATTATCAAGAATCCGCCCAACCCCAATGCCACCAAAGTGTTTATCAATTGGTTTCTCAGCCGCGAGGGCCAGGACTGGTACGGCAAAATCATGGAGAATGGCTCGCGCCGTCTTGACGTTGAAACGAAATGGTTGAACAAGATCGGTGTCAGCGCGGCGAAGGATACGATTACGGTGCAAGAGTACCATCGGTTGCGCAACCATTTGGAAGATAAGTACACCAAGGTTAGAGTCCCAGCGGGAAGGTTTGCCGAGACGATATTGAAATAGCGATTTTGGATTATCTCCCGCAAAGGCGCCAAGACGCAAAGTTTAACAAGAATGTTTGCGACGGATGGAGGCGTGAATAGGATGAAAAGAAAATTTATCAAGTCCCTGCTTGGCGTATGGATCCTGTTATCGACGGGGCCGACAACCCTTTATGCCGCGACGGTGGATGAAGTTACCCTGTACAACAAGCCCGACCGGCAGAAGGTTCTCGTCGACGGCGCGCGCAAGGAAGGCAAGATCACCTGGTACACCTCGTTGATCGTCGACCAAGTGGTGCGGCCGGTGAAAGAGGCTTTCGAGAAAAAGTATCCGTTCATTCAGATCGAACACTTCCGCGGCAACTCGGAGCGCATCGTGCAAAAGATGTTTGCCGAGTATCAGGGTAAGCGCTACGAGGTCGACATCGTCGACGGCACGGTGACCGCGCCGATGGTGAAAAAGGGCGGCTTCCTGCAACGCTTCTATTCGCCCCATCTCGCCGACTATCCGGCGGAGTTGAAAGATCCCCAGGGATACTGGGGCGTGAGCAACGTTTATTATTTTGCCGTGGGCTACAACACGCGCATGGTCAAGCCCAACGAAGTGCCGAAAACCTATGAAGACCTGCTCAATCCGCGTTGGAAAGGCCAGATGATGTGGTCGACCAGCCGCGGGTCGGGGGCGCCGATGATGATAGGCAATCTGTTTCAGTCCATGGGACAGGAAGCGGCGAAAGTGTATTTGCAGAAACTGAAAGCGCAAAATGTCGCCAAGACCACGGCGAGCAACCGGCAATTATTGGACTTAGTCATTGCCGGCGAATATCCGCTGGGGCTGCATATCTTCCATCACCACGCGCATATCAGCCGAAGCGCCGGAGCGCCAGTCGATTGGGCGCCACTGGAGCCCTTGTCGGCGACCATCAACACGATTTCGCCAGTGACGCGGTCGCCCCATCCGCACGCGGCGATGCTTTTGCTCGATTTCATTTTGTCCGAAGAAGGACAAAAAGTAATTCAAGCGCAGAATTACTTGCCGTCCCATCCGAAGGTTCCGGCGAAACAGGTTGACCTCAAGCCGGGCGGCGGAAAGTTCAAACGCGCGCTTTATTTCACGCCGGACTCGCAGTTGAACGAAGGCGACGGCTGGGTCGACTACTTCGAGAAAAATTTCTTGAAGTAGTCGACGAGAGGCGCTGCAAGCCGATCTCAAGCCCGGCGGCGGCCGCTTCAAGCGGGCGCACTACATGAATCCGGAGCAGGAGTACGACCGGGGCAACGACTGGGTCGAATATTTCCAGAAGAATTTTATCCAATAAGCCCGGCTATTTCGGCATTTTCCCGCGGCCAATTACCTTGACAAGCGAAGGTCAGTCAGACTAGCTTCGCAGCCATATGTTTAGGTTCGCTTGCCGCATGGAGGTGCCGCGATGATGCCGTCGATTCGACACTTGGGTGCAATGCTCGCGCTCGTCGCCGTCCTTGCTGTGGCTGGGCTAGCGCGGGCGTCGACGGTGGAAGAGATCGCTCTGATGAACCGGGCCGACCGGCAAAAAATTCTCGTCGAGGGCGCCAAGAAAGAAGGCAAGGTCAGTTGGTACACCACTTTGATCATCGATCAGGTGGTGCGGCCGGTGAAAGAAGCGTTCGAAAAAGAGTATCCATTCATCCAGATGGAGTATTTCCGAGGCAATTCGGAGCGCATCGTGCAAAAGATGCTGGCCGAGTACCAGGCGAAAAGATACGACGTCGATATTATCGACGGCACGGTGTCGCCGACCATGGTGCGGCGCACCGGCTACCTGCAGCGATTTTATTCACCGATGCTGGCCGAATACCCGGCCGACTTAAAGGACGCGCAAGGTTTTTGGGGCACGACCAATCTTTACTTCTTCGCCACCGGTTACAACACGCGCATGGTGAAGCCCAACGAAGTGCCGAAGACTTACGAAGATCTGCTCAATCCACGCTGGAAGGGGCAGATGATGTGGTCGACTAGCCGCGGCTCGGGCGGGCCGATCTTCGTCGGCACGATTCTCAATTCCATGGGTAGGGAAGCGGGCAAAGCGTATTTGCAAAAACTCAAAGCACAGAACATCGCCAAGAGTACGGCGAGCAACCGCCAGGTCTTGGACTTGACCATCGCCGGCGAGTATCCGCTGGCTTTGCAGATGTTCAACCACCACGCCTTCATCAGCAAATCGGCGGGGGCGCCGGTGGAGTGGCAACCCCATGAGCCGGTGACTGCGACCATCCACACCATCGCGTTGGCTAAAAACTCGCCGCATCCCCATGCGGCGATGCTCCTGCTCGATTTCGTGATGTCGGAAAAGGGGCAGAGAGTTTACCAGCAGGCCAATTATCTGCCGTCGCACCCGAAGGTTCCGGCCAAGCAAGCGGACCTGAAGCCGGGCGCGCGCTTCAA
>JBGTCC010000843.1:0-2806 GCA_041749055.1 Thermodesulfobacteriota bacterium
GATGCTGCTGACCCATAAGGATAAGATGCAGATGCTGCAAGCGCTCGGTGTCGATTGCGTCGTGATTCAGCAGTTCGATCGCGCGTTTGCGGCCATTCCCGCCGATGCCTTCGTGCGCAAGTATTTGTGCGAGCGGCTGCGCGCTAAGAAAGTTTGGGTCGGCAAGGATCTACGCTTTGGCCAGGGACGCGGCGGCGATATCGAGAACTTGCGCGCCTGGGGTGCGCAATTGGATTACGCAGTGGGCATTGTCGAGCCGGTCATGGTGGGTGGCGAGCGCGTCAGTAGCTCGCGAATTCGCGAACTCATCGGCGCCGGTGCAGTCGATGCGGTGCAGCCGATGTTGGCGCGATACTATTTCGTTTCCGGCAAGGTCGCGTCCGGTCAGCGGCGCGGCCGTGAGCTCGGCTTTCCGACGGCCAATATCGCCAGCCGGTCCGAGATCATCCCCCGCGACGGTATCTATGCGACATTGTTTCACCTCGGCGAGAACGTTCTGCCCAGCGTGACCAGCGTCGGGCTTAATCCAACCTTCGGCGCCGGCCCGCGCACTGTGGAGAGTTATATTTTGCATTTCGATCGGGAAATTTACGGCGAGTCGGTGCAGATATCGTTCGTCGCCCGGCTCCGTGACGAACTGAACTTCACCTCGGTGGCATCGTTGATCGAGCAGATCCATGTCGATGTCGCTGACGCCGAGAAAATTCTCGCAGGTCAGGGCTTCGCTTCGACGACGTAGGCCGACGAGAAATCTTAGGGCATGGGATTGGCACGATTTACGGTTGATGTCGCTACCGCGGGCATGCGCTTGGATGTGTTCGTCGCGAGCCACGATGCCGCACCGACAGCAGCGGAGGCGATGAGCCGCGCCGGGGCGCAGAAGCTTATCAATGCCGGTCATGTAACTGTCAACGGCCGGCGCGTGAAGGCGAGTGTGCGGGTGAAATTGGCCGACCAAATCGAGATTCACATCCCGGCGGTGCGTGAGATCGGGTTGATCGGTGAGGATTTGCCTTTAGCGCTTATCTATGAAGATCAGGATATTATTGTGGTTCACAAAGCCGCTGGCATGGTCGTTCACCCCGCGGCGGGGCATACTCGAGGCACATTGGTCAACGCGATCCTGCACCACTGTCCGGCGATCGCCGGTATCGGTGGCGAGCGGCGGCCGGGGATTGTGCATCGTCTCGATAAGGACACGTCGGGTGTGATGGTGATTGCCAAAAACGATTTGGCGATGCGCAGTTTGGTGGATCAATTCAAGGGCCGCACGGTGCGCAAAGAATATGTCGCACTGGTGCATGGGCGCATGGCCGGAGAGCGGGGCGCGATCGACCGGGCCATTGGCCGCCATCGCAGCGATCGGAAACGGATGTCAAGTCTGCGCGTCCTCGGTAAGAGCCGTGAAGCTGCGACTGAGTGGATCGTTGAGAGTCGGTACGCCGTGCCGATGGCGGGCGGGGTTGTCGCTTGGTACTGTTTGATCCGTCTGATTCCCCGCACCGGCCGCACGCATCAGATCCGTGTCCACCTCGCCGACCTTGGCCATCCCTTGGTTGGCGATCGAGTCTACGGTCGCTGTCGTGGGGGGGCGCCGCAAAATGAATTATTCGGCGCAGGAGTCGACGGTATATTGCGCCACGCACTGCACGCCGAAAAGTTGAGCTTCGATCATGTGCGCAGTGGCGAGCGGCTGGAGTTTCGCGCGCCTCTAGCCGACGACATGGTGAACCTAGTTCAATCGCTTGAAAGCCACGCGCTATCCAGCGAATCGGTCCTGGCGAAATCTTCGCCGCCAACTGGGTTGACAAGACTAGGAGTTTAAAATACTATTATTTCACTGAGGATTAGTTAACCAACTCTTTTTGATCGTCCCCGCGCCAAAAATATTCATTCGCAGTTAATCGATCAGAGCTTATTTTGTTTTTCAAAAAAGAGATTCTTGTCTGCGTTTAGTCGTTTGTCCCACGGACGCACTTGCCTGTGCAGTTGCGCCCGGCGCCACGTTGATTCGTTGCCATTCAAGTTTCGTGCAGCACCTGGCGTCATCGGTGCTTGAATATCCCAGCAAGTAAGTGTTTTAGCCCGGATTGCGTCAAGAGTGGATTACAGCTTTGAGCGTTGAAAGGAGAGACATAGTGTATGGTTCGTGGTAGAACTCGATCCGCCGAGCCGGAGACCGAAGAAGAAATCGTCAAAGAAGTCGTCAAAGATAATGGGTTGAATCTCAAAGCCCTCAAGGAAAAGAAGATCGGCGATCTTGCGCTGATCGGCAAGACCTTCAATATCGAGGGCGCCGCCAATATGCGTAAACAGGATCTGATCTTTGCGATCCTGCAGGCGCAGACCGAGCAAAACGGTCACGTCTACGGCGAGGGCGTATTGGAAACCCTTCCCGATGGTTTCGGTTTTCTGCGCGCCCCCGATTATAACTATCTGCCTGGACCGGACGATATCTACGTCTCCCCCAGTCAGATTCGTCGTTTCAGTTTACGCACCGGCGATATCATTTCCGGTCATATTCGACCGCCCAAGGAAGGCGAACGTTATTTCGCCTTACTCAAGGTCGAGACTATCAATTATGAAGATCCCGAACGCGCCCGGGAAAAGATTCTCTTCGACAATCTGACACCGCTTTATCCCAACGAGCGTTTGTGTTTGGAAAATCAGCCTACCGACTACACCACCCGAATTGTCGATTTGTTGGTGCCGATCGGTAAGGGTCAACGTGGTTTAATCGTGGCCGCGCCGCGTACCGGCAAAACCATGATGTTACAGCATATCGCCAAAGCGATAGCGCATAATC
>JBGTCC010000844.1:0-10658 GCA_041749055.1 Thermodesulfobacteriota bacterium
AAAAACCGCAAGGGCGTCGAGCGCTATCGAGGGAGCGTCAACCTAAAGCTGATGGACATCGCCAACGCGCTGTTCGATCTGGTCTTCAGCGGCGTCCTCGAACGAAATCCCAAGCTAAAAATCGTCTCGGTGGAGAACGAATCCGGCTGGATGCCATGGATGTTCCAGCAGTGGGACTACTACTACAACCGTTTCAAGAAGGAGAATCCGCCGGCCTTCTCGCGCAACCCGAGCAGCTATGTCAAAGAGCAGATCTTCGCCTGCTTCTTCAACGACCATGTCTGCGGCGAGAATTTGGCCTACTGGGGCCAGGACAACATCATGTGGTCTAACGATTTCCCGCATCCCAACTCAACCTGGCCGAACTCGATTAAGATCATCCAGCGCGATCTCGGCCATCTGCCGGAAGAGACGCAACGCAAAGTCGTCTGTGATAACGTCTGCCGGCTCTATGACATCGACGCGTCGAAACTGCCGCGCGTACAAAAACAAGCGGCGTAGTAAACCGAACTAACCGCTAAAAACATGTAAGGGCGGGTTTAAAACCCGCCCTTTTCATTTTAACGACTAGGAACATGACGTACACACTACAACAATTCATAAAAGATTTAACCAACATCACTGGCCGCTACCAGGAGCAGGAGCAAATCGTCGCCGTGGCCAAACCGCTCCTCGCGGAATTGGTTAAAGATCCTGCCTGCATCGAGCCGCAGTTCAAACGCCATGGCGGAAAAACCTACGGCCGCTACATGCTGCACCGCGCGCCGTTGTTCAATCTCACCTCGGTGGTCTGGGGTCCCGGCGACGGCGCCAAAGCCCATAACCACGACACCTGGGGACTGGTGGGCGTGGTGGAGAACGAATTGCAGGAAACCCGCTTCAAGCGCCGCGACGACGGCAGCAAAGCAGGCTTCGCCGATCTAGAAGCAACCGGAGTCAACAGCAACAAGGCGGGAATGGTTTCGACTCTGGTTGCGCCGGACAACGACATCCACCAGATGCTCAACACCACGCAAAAAAATACTGTGGAAGTCCATGTCTATGGCAAAGACCTGGCCAACATGCAGCGTCTGCAATTCGACATTGGCAGTCGCTCGGTCAAATTTTTCGCCAGCACCAAGTACGATAACTGCTGATGGGTTAATGCGTGGTGAGGGAAAGGGCGACCGCCAGTCGCCCCTACAGGTACCTCACCCTTGACCCCACTTCATCAATGCTTCAGCTTTAGCTCCCAGTTCAAATAATTCAGCATGTCTTCCTTGCTGCCACGGATTGACGGCGACAACACGACGTCATTGGCTTTGACCAAGCACTCATCCAGGCCCGCGGCGGTTTCAATTCCGGCGGCGATCCAACTGCGCACGCCACCGTCGAGTACATGGAGATCGCTGTAACCGACTTGGGCAAGCTGGCGCGCCGCGAAGATCGATTGCCGCCCATCGGCGCAGGTCAGAACAATCGGTTGCGCGCGATCTGGGAACAGCTCCGGCAGCTTAATGTCGATCCAGCCACGGGAAATCCACTTGGCTCCGGGGATGTGAGCGCTTTCATATTCCAAGCTGGTACCGACATCGAGGATCAACAACCCTTCGCTGCTCAGCTGCCGCAGCTTTGTCGCATCGATAATGCGCGCACCAGGCTTCGCCGAGTCGAAGCCCAACGGCTCTGCCGCCGTCACACCGGTAACAAGCTTTTCGCCGCTTCCCTGCCAGCCTTCCAGGCCGCCTTGCAGCACGCTGACATGCGTGAATCCCATCTGCCCATACCAGTATGCCGCCATCACGGCGCGCGCCGATAGATTACTGACAAAAACGATTCGCCCATGGCGCACCGGGACAAAATCATCGGCGCGCTGCACCGCCTGGCCGCCGGGCACATTGATCGCGCAGTCAATATGACCAGCGGCGAACTCGGCTTCGGAGCGCACGTCGATGATGTAATTAACACCATCGGCGCCGTTCTGAGTTATACGCACGAGGTCCCCAGGCGTGGTCCAGGCGAGATTTTCTTCCCCGGCGATTTGCCGTGCGGCCGCCGCTGATTGCGCCTCGCTCCCCGGGGTCCTGCCACGCCGTGCAGGTTTGGTTTCCAATTTGTATCCCGCCAGCACCCAACCCATGGTGCCGTTGCGCAGCGCGCGCACGTTGGTCAAGCCCAAACGCCGTAGCGCTGCCGTACCGATGATGCTGCGTGTCCGGCCGGCGCAATTGACGATCACTGTCGGTTTGCCGCGCAATTCCTCAGCCCAGTGAATCAGATCACCGCCCGGTACGTTGATACCGCCGGGGATGCAAAATCTGCCGTACTCGTCCGGGGTACGAACATCGAGGATCGTCAGATCGCTTTTGCCGTCGAGCAATGATTTCAGATCCTCCGGCGACAAGTCCGGTACTGCGCGATCGTGATGCACTCGCTCCCCGAACGCCTTGCTTGGCACGTTAACGCCACTGACGGTTTGCCGCTGCGCATTCGTCCACGCCGTGAAGCCGCCCTGCAAAACTGCCACATCCTGATAGCCTAGCGCAGCCAATGTGTTGCCAGCCAATTCCGCCCGACTGCCGCCCTCGTCGTAGACGACAATCGGTACTTTCCGGTTCGGTACCAAGGCGTCGATGCGGAACTCGATCTGGCTGCGCGGCAACGAAGTCGCATGCGGAATCTGGCCGTCGTTGTACTCGCCGCGTTCGCGCACGTCGAAGACGGCAAATAAGCCGTCGGATGCCATCAACTCGGCCGCGTCATCTGGCGAAATCTGTCTGATCATATGGGTCGATTCTCCCCTATTGCCAAAACTTGAACCGCTGGACGAATTCTGTTCTACTTGGCTCAGCGGCAAATTCAAGCGCTCTCCTGGAGGAACTCATGGCAGCGATTCACGACAAATTCACCGGTCTATTTATCCCCTACGTCACACCGTTTAACCAAGACGGCTCCTTGGATGGCGAGAGCTTAACCCGCTTGACCCAACATTTCGCCGCGCTGCCCGGTGTCGCTGGACTGGTTTCATGCGCGCGCATCGGCGAGAGCCCGGTTTTGTCGATTCAGGAAAAACGCCAGGTCTACGAAGTCTGCGGCAGGATCGCCCGGGACGCCGGCAAAGTCCACATCGCCACCATCGCGCCCCAATCCACCGACGAAGCGGTAGCCCTCATGAACGATCTGGAAAATCTCGCCGTCGATGGCGTGATGATTTTCCCGCCACTGCTTTTTTCCTGGGGCAAGGTCGATAACAACTTGAAAGTGCGCTTCTTCGAAGATCTCGCCCGTGAAACCAAGCTCCCCGTGGTGCTGTTTCAGATCCCGGTAAAAAGCTATTACTACGATCCCGACACCATTTGCCGCATCGCCCGCTTGGAGAATGTCGTCGCCTTCAAAGAAGCGTCCTTCGATATCGAGTTGTTTACCAACACCGCCAAGCAACTACAGCGCGACAAATCCCCGATGCGAATCCTCACCGGCAACGACCGTTTCGTCGCCGAGAGCTATCAATTGGGCGCCCACGGCGCACTCATCGGCGTCGCCAACGTCGCGACGGAAAAATGGGGCGCCATGGATTTCGCTGGCCGCGCCGGCAAGTTCCCTGAGGCGTTTAGAATCCAAAAAGAACTGGAGTCGGTGAAAGAACTGGTCTTCAGCGAACCGATCGTCGAAGCGGTGGCGCGCATCAAAGCCGTGCTGCACTACGAAGGGTTAATCAAAACCGCCACCGTGCGCCGCCCACAGTTAGGCATCTCCGAAGCGGAAAAGAAGCAACTGCTCGAATGCTATCGCGCCCTCAAGAACAACGAGTTCCGCCCCCAAAGCGCCCATCAGGCGGCGTAGCAGAGAAAATCCAAAGACCTTTCACCACGAAGGCACGAAGGACACGAAGGTTTGGGAAAATATTATTCCGAACTTCGTGCTCTTCGTGCCTTCGTGGTGAACACAAGCCTTGCTTTATTTTCGCCTTCTACTACTCAACGCTCCGGCCGGGGATCACCAGGGCGAACAGCGCGATCGTCACCGCCAGCAGCACCATGGCGCTGATCGCTAACGACCAGTGAATGCCGATCAGCCCGCCGACAACGCCCACCGTAACGCCGCTGAAGGCGCGTAGGCCATTGTTAGAAGTATTGAACAGACCGATCAACCTGCCGCGCAACTGCGGCGGCGCTTGCAACTGCACCAACGTCTGCGCCATCGAGAGAAACGCCAGGTTGAGCACGCCGGAGCCAAACAGCAGCGCCAACGCGAGCAGGTAGTTGGTCGCGGCGGCGAAGCCGACAATCGTCAAGCACCACAGGATTGAACAAATCGCCGCGTTGCGCGCGTTGGCCTTGAGCCAACCGGTACCTTCCAGGAGCAAACCGCCGACCGCCGCGCCGCCGGCGCTGGCGCCGAGCATGATGCTGTAGGCCAAGTCCTGCTTGTCGTGGCCGAAGTCATGGGCAAATTCCGGCATCTGCGCTTGGTATGCGTTACCGACCAGCAACGAGGTCGCGCCGCCCAACAAGATCATCGATAGGATCGTCGGATTGGATGCGGTTTCGCGCAGCAGTTGCCACGCGCTGCCGAGACTTATACCCGGCCGGCTTTTGGCGCATTCGGATCGTCCCGGCCGTGGCCGGTATAGGGCCGTATGAACATGTAGATAATTGCCGGCACATACATCAACACGTTGATGAACAGTCCGGCCGGCCCGCCGAATCTGAGCATCGTCGCACCGCCGACGGCGGGGCCGAAAAGAATCGCGATGTTGCGCCCCGTGGAGTTCAACCGCACCGCGCTCTGTAAATATTCCCGGCCGACGATGTCGTGAATGATCAGTTGGCTGGCGGGCTGGCCCAACACGCCCGACAAACCGTGCAGCACCAGCAGGGTGCAGGCATGCCACACTTCGATAGTGTCGGTGAGAAACAAGATGCCCCAGGTGAGTGACACCAAGCCGTACATCGCTTGGGCGGTTTGGATCAGCCGGCGGCAGTCATGGCGATCGGCTAGGGCGCCGAAATAGACGGCGAAAAACAGAAACGGCGTCCAATGGCTGATAACGGCAAATCCGGCCAGCACCGGCGAGTGAAATTTTTGGTAGAGCAGCCAGTAGCTGATGACATGCTCGATGTTGTCGCCCATCTGCGCCAACATGAGGACGGCAAAATATCTGCGATAATCTGGATGATGCAGCGCGGCGAAGGCGACACGGCCGGCTGCTATTTTCACCTCTGAATCGCTGTCGGCACTGGATGGTGCGGTCATTTTTTATCGAACTTCTAACCGAACTTGTCGCGGTTGTGGTGGGCGTCGGATTAAGTTTCAACTGGCTAGCCCGACTCCCCTTGCCTCAAGCCGGGGATCGCGAAGGCGAAAAGCACCAGCGTGATCGTCATGAGCACCATCGCGCTCAGTGCCAACGACCAGTGCACGCCGATCAAGCCGCCGACCACGCCCACCGTGAGTCCGCTAAACGCTTTGAACCCCATGCTGGCCATCGAGTACAGGCCGATCACCCGGCCGCGCAGCGCCGCCGGCGAGCGCAACTGCACGATGGTCTGGGCCATTGACGAGAACGCCAGATTCAATAGCCCGGCGAAGAACAGTAACGTCAGGGATAGATAATAATTTTCCGACAACGCGAAGGAACCAATGGCGACGCACCAGAGGATCGCGCTGATAAACGCCGTCTTGACGTTGGGCGGCAACCACCCCCGCCCTTCGAGCAAGAAGCCGCCGACCACCGCTCCGGCGGCGTTGGCGCCAAGCAAAGCGCTGTAAGCGAAATCCGCTTTCCCCGTGCCAAGGTCATGAGCGAACTCCGGCATGGTCGCTTGAAACGCCGTGCCGACGAAGAACGAGACGCAACCGCCGAGAACCACCATGGTAATGACCGGCCGGTTCGACGAAATTTCCCGAATGATTTGGAAAGCATCGCCCCAAGCGATCGCCCGGCGCGCTGGCGCTGCCCCCTCGCGGCTATGGCCTGTGTACGGCACACGGAGCAGCCAAAGTGTCAGCGGCAAATAGATGAGCGTATTGATCACTAGCCCGATCGGCGGACTCAAGATCAACATCAAACCGCCGCCCACCGCGGGACCGAATAGAATGCCCAACTGCCGGCTCGTCGAGTTGAGGCGAATCGCGCTCTGCAACTGCTCGCGGCCGACAATGTCATGAATCAACAACTGGCTGCCCGGCCCCCAGAGCACACCGGCCATGCCGTGGATCACCAACAACACGCAGGCATGCCAAACTTCAATGGTGTCGGTCCAGAATAGCAACGCCCATGTCGCCGACACGCCCATGTACAGGATCTGCGCAACTTGGATCACCTTGCGGCAATCGTAACGGTCCGCCATGGCGCCAAAATACACCGCGAAAAGTAAGAACGGCGTCCAGTGGCTGAGCACGGCGAAGCCGGCCAGCACCGGCGATTTGAATTTCTGATAGAGCAGCCAGTAGCTGATGACATGCTCGATATTATCGGCCATCATCGCCAGCGCCGTGGTCCAAAAATAACTGCGAAAGTCCTTATGATGCAGTGCCGCGAAGGCAAGCTTTTTTTGCGGTTCAGCAGATGCCAAGACAATCTCCAAAAGTGATAGATTAATTTCGGACAGTAACCAATATAGCCGGGCTGCGCAAACTAATGGAATTTAACCCGTCACCGACGGTGCCCGGGTTACTCAATCACGATGGGAAGTTCAACGCCAAGTTTGCGCTCGACCGGTCACCCAGGCTCCACGGCCGTCTGGCGCTGCTGGGCGAAGCCGAACAGTGCCAAGGTGACGGCGAGCAGGACTAGCGAACTCAGTGCCAGCGACCAGTGCACGCCGATCAGTCCGCCGATAACCCCGACGGTGACACCGCTAAAAGCGCGCAGACCGAAGGCCGACATCGAGAACAGACCGATCAACCGACCGCGCAAGTGAATCGGCGCTTCCAGTTGAACAATCGTCTGGGCTATGGAGTAAAAAGCCAGATTGAGCGCGCCGGCGATAAATAACAACGCCAACGACAGCGGATAGCTCTGAGAAAAAGCGAACACGGTCATCGTCAGACACCAAAAAATCGCGCAGCCGATCGCCGCCTTTACCGTCGGCGGCACCCATTGTTTACCGTCGAGGACAAACCCGCCGAATACCGAACCGGCGGCGTTGGCGGCGAGCAGCGCGCTGTAGGCGAAGTCGGCCTTGTCGGTGCCAAGATCGTGGGCGAACTCCGGCATGCTCGCTTGGAAGGCATTACCGACGAAGAGCGACGCCGCGCCGCCGAGGACAATCATAGTCACGATGGAGCGGTGTTGCGCGACCTCACGCAGCACGCCAAAGGCGTCGCGCCATCTCAGCCCACGGCGCGCCGGCGCACCGTCGCGAAGGTGTCCGGTGTACGGCACAAGCATCAACCAGACTGTAAACGGCACGTAGATCAGCGCGTTGATGAATAGACCAGCCGGCGCACCTAACCATAACATCATAGCGCCGCCCACCGCCGGGCCGAAAAGGATGCCCAGCTGGCGCGCCGTGGCGTTGAGCCTGACCGCGCTCGGCAAATCGTCGCCGCCGACAATGTCGTGAATTAAGAGTATTTCCGCCGGGGTCCAGAACACCCCGGCGATACCGTGAATGACGAGAAGCACGCAGGCGTGCCAGATTTGAATCGTGTCCGTCAAAAACAGGATCGCCCACACCACGGTCACGCCCATGTACATGATTTGCGCGATTTGAATCAGCTTGCGGCAGTCGTAGCGGTCGGCCAAACCGCCGAAATAGACCGACAGCAAGAGAAACGGCGTCCAGTGGCTGATGACCGCGAACCCGGCCAACACCGGAGACTGAAACTTTTGGAACAACACCCAGTAGCTGATCACATGCTCGATATTGTCGGCCATCATGGCGAGCATGGTGGCGATAAGAAACCAACGGTAGTCTTTATGTTTGAGCGCCGCGAAGGCAACTTTCGGCTTCGACGAATTCGCGGTTGTCGAGGTGCTTGGGTTGCGAGATTCCAATGCGGTGTCCAATGGGCCAACTGTAGATTTTCAAACTAACGGATATTTCCCACCGGTGCAAACCTGAGGGCTGCACTTCGTTGTCATAAAATATTTGCCTTGCCTTCCCGCGCCGCTTTTGGGAAAAACGAGAGAGCGCTTTGGCAACATTGAGGCATCACCCTGAAAAACCTTCGGCACATTTTATCCCAGACTTTCGTCGGTTGGCGCATGGTCGGATTGGTGTCCGCGCTGCGGGTGCTCGGCGGCGGGCTGCATAATTACGGCTTCACGGTTTTCTTCCTGCCTTTGAGCCAAGACTTGGGCTTGAGCCGCGCGGCGACATCGCTGGCGTTCTCCCTCGCCCGCGCCGAGGGCGCGCTCGAAGGCCCCTTCGTCGGTTACCTCATCGACCGCTTCGGCCCGCGACCGATCATTCTCGTCGGAACTTTCCTCTGCGGCGTGGGTTACATCATGCTCGCCTGGGTCGACAACTACACGAATTTCCTGATCGTCTATCTTGGCGTCATCTCGCTGTCGTTTACGCCGGGCTTCGTCCACGCTTCCATGGCGGTGGGAAACACCTGGTTTATCCGCCACCGCGCCCGCGCCATGACGGTAATCAGTTCGGCCGTGCCCATCGGCGGCACGCTCTTGACGCCGCTGCTCGCCATCGCCGTGCAAAACTGGGGCTGGCGTTGGGGCGCCATCATCGCGGGAGTGCTATTTTTAGTCATCGGCATCCCCATCGGCATCGGCGTGCGACCGTCGCCCGAAAGCATGGGACTCCTGCCCGACGGCGACGCGCCGCCAACGGCGTCAAGCACCAACGGCAAGCCGGAAGAAGGCTCCGAGGTGAAAACCGCCGACCAAGACCCCAGCGTGCGTCAAGCGATGAAGACCACGGTCTTCTGGCTATTCACCGTCGGCATGACCGTGCGCGTGGCGGCTTACAGCACCATCAGCGTACACTTCATACCGATCATGGTGTGGAAGGGATTGACTCAGGAGCATGGCGCCTATTTGCTCGCTGCTTTCGCATTTCTGAACTGGGCCGCGCACTACGTCATCGGTCCCCTCGCGGATATGGTCAATCGTCCCAAGCTCCTTGCCGGCTGCATGTTGGCCGCGGCGGGGTCGATACTCTTTCTGATCTGGGGCGACGGACTCTGGCCGCTTTGGCTGTTCACGATCCTCTTCACCGTCATCGATGCCTCGTTTCCCGTCGTCTGGGCCACCATCGGCGACTTCTTTGGCCGAAAATACTTCGCCACCATCCGCGGCACCATGGCGTTCTTCTATACCTGGGGCGGCGTCATCGGCCCAGTTGTCGCCGGCGCGATCTACGACCGCAGTCAAAGCTACGCGGCAACACTATGGGGACTTTGTGGCTTGCTGGTGCTCGGCACCATTCTCACGGCAATGCTAATCAACCCCTGGGAAGCGGTCAGACCGGCGCGGCGTAACGATAGCGGATCGAAGTGAGAGCATTCCCTTTCACCACGACGGCACGAAGGATACAAAGGTTTCGGATGATCAATTTTCCGAACTTCGTGATCTTCGTGTCCTTCGTGGTGAATAATGACTTTACTTCTTCTAGCAGAACTTGCCCCCTCACCCTCGCGTCTTCGACATCTTCGGATCGAGGGCGTCGCGCAGCGCGTCGCCGAGCAAGTTAAAGCTCATCAGCGCGATAAAAATAAACAGCCCCGGCAGGAAAACTTGCAACGGCGCGATAAAAATATTGGTCGCGGCGTTGGTCAGCAAGTTACCCCAGCTCGGCGTCGGCGGCTGGATACCGAGGCCAAGAAAGCTCAGGGTGGTCTCGGCACGGATCGCCGCGCCGGCGTCGAGGGTCGCCGAAACGATCAACGGACCGAGCGCGTTGGGCAACAAATGACGCAGCATGACGCGCCAACGCGACGCACCGAGACATTGCGCCGCCAAGACAAACTCTTGCTCGCGAAAGGATAATACCGCGCTGCGCGCCAAGCGCGCCGCATTGGTCCACTCCAGGGCGACGAGAATGATGATGATGTTGAGCAAGCCAGGCCCGGCTAATTTCGACAGGACCAGCAGCAAGACGATGCGCGGAATCGTGTAAATCGTATCGACCAAACGCATCAAAGCATTGTCGAGGGCGCCGCCGACATAACCGGCCAGAATGCCGATCAATCCGCCGATGAGAACGGTACTCAGCGCTACCGCCAATCCGACGGTCAACGAAACCCGCCCGCCATGCATGATGCGCACCCAGGTGTCGCGCCCGAGCTCATCGGTGCCGAGCCAATGGCGCGCCGACGGCGTCTGCATGCGCTCGGCCAATGACACCTGATCGAGTTCATAGGGAACCAGATAGGGACCGACGATCACCGCGACTAACAACGTAACGAAGAAAAAAAAGCCGACGTAGGCTACTCGATGCTGCTTAAAGCGCCGCCAAACGACGCGCCAGTAACCGGCCGGCTCGGCGCCGGGCAAGGGATTCAGTTCAATGATCGCTGGACTATCGATGGTCACTTGTCACCACTAAGACGGGCGGGTTTAAAACCCGCCCCTACGTCCCGATCTTTTTTTGCGCCCTTTGCGTTCATTGCGGCTAATTTCCGAATCCAATTTTTGTGAACTTTGTGCTCTTTGTGGTTAAATCTCTTCTCTTCAACTCTGATAGCGAATGCGCGGGTCGAGCCAGCCG
>JBGTCC010000845.1:0-4475 GCA_041749055.1 Thermodesulfobacteriota bacterium
CACCGGGTCGGTGATTTATCGAAACCGGATCATTGCCCTAAAACGTGGTAAACCCCAGTTCTTGCAACTTCTTCTCGGTAATAAATCCGTTTTCATCCCAGCCCCTTGCTTGGTAATAGCCCCCGATCATCTCGCGGAGATCGTTAACGCTGAGGCCCACGCCCTGGGCCACGCCGGTGGGAAGGGTCTCGCTGAGCAGCCGCTCGGGCAGCCAGTCGTCTTCGGTGCGCCAGCCCTCGCGCTGGTTGAAAAGTTTTTTTAAGTTGTGGATGCGCTCGCCAGTGCGTTTGAGCTCGTCGCTGGAATAGTCCCAGCCGGTGACTTTGCCGAGCAGTTCGGCACCCTCGAGGTAAAAATCGCTGAAGCACTTGCGCAGGAATTTGCAAACAATCAGAGAGTCGAGCACGGCGGCGTGATCCTCGGATGCGGCGACGATGGATCCTCTACCGGGGTCGGAGCGCAGACGGTCGACTGCGCCGGAAAAATCGGCCTCGTAGGCCCCGGAGCGATTGTGGCAGGCGCCGCGCGGGCTCACCGCCAGACCCAGAGCCATGGTCTTCAAACTGCGCGGTTCATAGCCGGGAAGCTCCAGGCCTTTGACATGCATTGCCCAATAGGAACTGTCATTGCCGAGCTCACGCGCCGCCCGCCTTGAGCCTTCGGCCAATAGCGCGCCCAACCCTTCACGTTGGGCGATCATTGGAATGGCGCCGAGCAGAGCGTTAGCCGCGCCGAAGCGCAGATCCCTCGCTTCCGGCAGCAGGCCTTTCTCGCCGCACTCCATCGCCCAGGATAGTGTGCCCCCCGTACTGATGGTATCGAGGCCATAGAGATCGCAGAGCTGGGCGGCTCGCAGGACCACCGCGGGATCTTTGATGCCGCAGAGCGGCCCGAGCGCGAATAGGGTTTCGTATTCGAGCCGCTGCTCCTCGCCGTTGAGAGCTTTGAACAGCCGCTCACATTGGATCGTACAGGATGCGCAGCCATGCCGGCGGCTAAAATTGTTTTCGGTCAGGGATTCGCCGCTCAACGCCTCGGCATCATCGAAGGTCGATTGGCGGAAGTTGCACGTCGGCAAAGTTCCCAGGCGGTTAAAGACTGCCAGGTTAGCGACGGTGCCGATACTTCGGTATTTGTCGGTGAGCGAGCCAAGGCTCTGGCGCCGCAGGGAGCCGGCGATCGCCTCGACGCCGCTTGGATCGGCCACCGAAATCTCTCGGCTGCCGCACAGAGCGATGGCTTTGAGATTCTTCGAACCCATCACCGCGCCGACCCCGCCGCGCCCGGCGTGACGCCCTTCGTTGCTGATCGTCGCGAAGCGCACAAGGTTCTCGCCCGCTTTACCGATGGCCGCCACGCGCATTGACTGAGAGCTCAGCTCAGTGCGAATCATCGATTCGGTTTCGCTCGGGCTGTGTCCTCTCAGGTGCGCGGCCTCTCTGATCTCGACTTTTTCATTTTGAATCGAGATGTACGCCATCGACGATGCCTGGCCGGTGATCACCAGAGCGTCGAGGCCGACGCGCTTGAGCTCGAGGGCGAAGTGGCTCGACGACAGCGAATCGGCGATAAAGCCGGTCAGCGGGGATTTCGTGACCACGGCGAATTTCGCCGTCGTCGTCAGGCCGGTGCCGACCAGCGGCGCGCTGGTGAAAATCAGCGGGTTAGCCGGCGCATAGGGATCGACTCCCGGCGGGGCAAATTCGTAGAGTAAGCTTGTGCCGAGGCCAATGCCGCCGAGGAAAGCGCGCAGGCGCGACTCTTCAAGCTCACGCCATGAGATCTTGCCGCAATTCAGATCGATATGGAGCAGTTGTCCGTGAAAGCCATGCATGGCTCAGCCTCCGGCATCCGCCGAAAGAATAAATATTTTATCGCCTGGATTGACCCTGGCGTTGGGACTTCTGATAAACTCCAGCCCGTTGATGTTGCAAGCATAGCCGCTCGAGAGGCTACTCAGGTCCGGATTGATGACTCGGCCGAGCAGCACTGGGTGCTCGGCCGCAAGCGCCTGACAAACATCAGACAGCGTGGCCTGTGGCGGTAACGACAACGGAACATCCTTGGTCTTCGCCAGTAGCCGGGCCACGCCGAAGAGCTCCACGGTGACAGCGATAGCGTCAGAGACAGAGACGGAGTCGGAGACAGAAGGGGCGGTGGCGGTCTCTATCTCAATTCTCTGTCTGTCTTGACCGGTCTCTATCTCAGCTCTCTGTCTCTGGTCCCAGCTTGCCAAGGCCGCTTGATAGTCTTCCGGTGTATTCATGTTGAGAAAGCTCAACCCCTCCGGATCATGGGGGCGCATTTCAGCTTCGGTGATCTTTCGGGTGCGGACTTTGTCGTAGAGATAAATCGGCCGCAGCTCGCCGCGCTCTAGTTGTTCTTTTAAAAGTGGCGCCACCTGTTTGCGATAGACCGCGTGGAGCGGCTGAAAGCGCTCCTGGGCAAAGGGAACCACCACATCGTAGTCTGGGATCTGCGCCATGAGATAAGCGATCAAGCGCAAATTCAGGAACGGGGCGTCGCAGGAAGTGACAAAACAAATTTCTCGGCGCGCGGCTTTGAGCCCATAATAGATGCCGCCGACGGGGCCCTGATGCGCGATATCGTCGCGCACGATCGTTGATGGCAGCGCCGGCAGCTCCTGTTCGGGAGCGGCGACCACTACGGTGTCGCTAAACAATTGGCCAAGTCGACGAACCATGTGAACGATCAACGGCTCGCCGGCAAAGCGCAAAAGCGCTTTCGGTTGGCCCATGCGCGAGCTTTTGCCGCCGGCCAGGATCACCGCGGTCGCGTGCTCTGCCCGTGTCTCGTTCATTAACGACACATCTATCCCAGGCACGGTAAGATTTAAAGACATATTCATTTCACGCAATCAGCGCTGGATCGAAGATACTAGGGTGCTATCCCGGCGCAGCCGCAACCAAAGGGGAAGCAGCGAGCGGCAGCGCTTTACCTTGCGTTCACAAAAGTGTTTCTATATAAGCCGCCAGTAGGGGGGCTGTCTGAAAGATTTTTTTAAAGTTGAGCCGCCGCAGGAGGCGAGACGCATTCTTCTCGAGGTGCTTCCGGTGGGGACGGAAAGGGTGGCGACCGTTCGCGCCAGAAGTCGAGTTCTGGCCGAAGATCTCTTCTCTCAGGTGGATCTGCCGCATTTTCACCGCGCGGCGATGGACGGCTACGCGGTTAAAGCCAAAGATACTTTTGGCGCGAGTCAAAGCTTGCCGGCTTACTTGAAATTGGCCGGCGTCGTCGAGATGGGCAAAGAGGCGACTCAGGCGCTCAACAAAGGCGAAGCGATGCGCATTTCCACTGGCGGCATGATGCCGCCGGATGCCGACGCCGTGGTGATGGTTGAGTATAGCGACGAGACCGACGGCGGCTTGGTGGAAATTCACCGCGCCGTGTCACCTGGGCAAAACGTCATTCAGATCGGCGATGATATCAAAAAAGGCGAGCCGGTTTTTTCTCAAGGACGGCGGCTGCGCGGCCATGATTTGGGCGCGCTTACTGGCGTCGGCATTGCATCGATTACGGTCTACCGACGGCCGCGTGTCGCGCTGATCTCCACCGGCGACGAAATTGTCGATGCCGAAATTGACCCGCAGCCCGGGCAGGTGCGTAACATCAACCAGCATTCGCTCGCCGGTTTGATTGAAGAAGCTGGTGGCGAGCTCAAGGATTGGGGCGTGATCCGCGACGATCGCGCGCAGCTGACCGAGGCGATCGGTGCAGCGCTCGATTGGGCGGATGCCGTGCTGCTCTCCGGCGGTAGCTCCATGGGCGCCAAAGACATCGCCTTGGAAACGATCCTGTCGTTTCCCGATTCGCAATTTATTTTCCATGGTATATCCATCGCGCCGGGCAAGCCGACGATCTTCGCCAAAGCATGCGGCAAGCCGATTCTCGGATTGCCGGGCTATCCGGTTTCCGCTCTGGTGATCTTCGATCTCTTCGGCGCGCCGATGCTGCGCCGCTTGGGCGGCGAGAGTCTCGACGCGCTGCAGCGCTTTAGCCGAACCGTGCGGGCAAAATTGACTACCAACATTTCCTCGCAATTAGGGCGCGAAGACTACGTCCGTGTGGTTATGCACGGCGACGGTACGAGCTTTGTGGCGACGCCGTTGCCGAGCAAGTCGGGCGCGATTTTCACTCTGGTCAAGGCCGATGGCATGGTGCGCATCGGCATGAATCAAGATGGCCTGGAGCAGGGCGAAGAAGTGGATGTGATCCTGTTCTAGCGATCAGCGGACAGCACAGAGACTCGAGCTGCGAGCTGACAATTGGCTTATGGCGCGTAAGAGATATTTAAAGAAAACGCCGCTCAGCGAAGCGCGCGAGCTATTTTTGTCGACGGTCAACCGGGCGGCGTTAGCGATCGAAGAGATTGCCATCGACGACGCTCTCGACCGGATTACCGCCGAGCCAGTGTTCGCCAAGATCTCCTCGCCGCATTATCATGCCTCGGCGAT
>JBGTCC010000846.1:0-3341 GCA_041749055.1 Thermodesulfobacteriota bacterium
CGACTAGCGCCGCGGATTGAGCCAATACGAAAGCAAGCAGCCATGTTATAAAATGACTTGCAGTCCCGGTCATACCTTCCTACCACCTTTAGTAAGCGCGGTGAACTTTATCGGGTTTACCGTTCTTATGCAAAATCAGATCGAAGCGCCATTACCTCAACCACGGTCCATCGAAGCGCCCACCGCCGAATCGAACTTAGGGTAGGATCGCGAAGATCCGCAGCGGCGCACCGCTGCCGCCTTTGATCTTCATCGGAATGGCGTAAATCGTCGCGTTTTTCGCTGGCAGGCGGTCCAGGTTAGCGACGTTTTCAAAGATCGGCAGATTCGCCGCGCTAAGAATTTGATGGGCTAGGAATTCTTTAGACGGTCCGTGATCGATGCTCGGGGTATCGATGCCGACGGCTTTGATACGCCGCTGTTTGACGAGGAATTCCGCTGCCTCTTTAGACAGCCCGGGGAAGTGGAGGTTGTCGGTATCACCCGGCGTGTCGGTGCCGAAGTAGCGTTTGCGGTCTCCCCAGAGCTTGCCCCAGCCCGAACGAATCAACAAAATCGCTCCGGTGGGAATTCGCCCATGAGTTTTCTCCCAAGCGGCGATATCGCTCAACTGCAATTTGTAATCGGCATCTTTCCCAACCTGTCGGCTGACATCGATGACGACTCCGGGTCCAATGAGTTGCGACAGTGGAATCTGCTCGGCAGTTCTTTTGCCCTCGGCAAAATGAAACGGCGCGTCCAAATGCGTGCCGACATGCTCCGAGCCGCCATAGTTATAAGACGAATACCAGAAGCCGCCCGGTGTCCTGCCTTCCGCGACTTTTTCGAAGTGGAAGGGTTTCGCCGTCGGCCAATGATGGGTCTCCGCGCTGAACTCGTAGGTCAGATCGACGAGTTTTTTGTCATCGAGCGCATACCCCGGCAATGCCATCATCAGCGCGAACGTCATCGCGGCCAGTGTACTCATGACCGAACCTCCGAGCTTTGATAAGTCTGGCGCGAGAAACTGCCTAGACATCGCCGGTTGAAACTTTGGCCAAGAAATTAGCGACTGCCACGCAGACTGTCCAACTGGCGGCGCGCTTCGGCAAAACCAGGATCGATCTTGAGCGCCGCTTCGAATTCCCGTTCCGCTTCGCCGCGCTGGCCGGCATCGCCTAAAGCGCGGCCAAGTTCATAATGCGCCACGGCGTCGTCGGGACAAAGCTGCAACCCTTGGCGGTACAGCGAAATCCGTTCATCGCGGTTGGTCGACAGCTGTGCCTTGTCGAAGTAGTCGCGGAAGGCGCGGTTGCATTGATCTGAAATCTGCTTCCCCTGCCTCATGGCTTCGAGTTCTGCCCGTTGCCTGGCCATCTCCGCGTTCTGCTCCTTAAGCTGTTCCTGTTGCTTCTTGAGGTCTTCCTCCAGATAACCGGTAAGACAGGATGACAACGGCGCGAGACTCAATAGTAACAAGACGACACAAGCCAGCGTGGATTTGTTTTGAGGTAACCGCTTCATGATCTGCTCCAAGCGCACGAAGGATGTTCAAGTCGACAGACTGCTACGATTTGTTGTTTTCCAACCCAAGAAAGATCTTTTCCGCTTTGATTGGCAAATCTTTGATGCGCACGCCGACCGCGTCGTAGATCGCGTTGGCGATGGCGGGGGCGACTGGAATCAGCGCGCTCTCGCCGATGCCTTTGGCGCCGAAGGGACCGTTGCGGTCCGGCACTTCGACGGCGATCGAATCTATGACCAAAGGCATGTCGCCAAGCGAAGGCAGGACATAATCGACTAAATTGGGATTGATCAGTTGGCCGTTGTCGTAGGCGATCTCCTCGAACATCGCCTGGCCCATGCCGGTGATCGCCGCGCCGGCCAACTGCTGTTGGCAGCCGAGCGGATTGAGCGCCTTGCCGACATCGACGGCGCTGGCGTATTTCAATAATTTGAATTTGCCGGTGTCGATGTCAACTTCCACTTCGGCGGCGCCAGCGGCGAGAAACCAAAACGCCGAAGTGCTCTTTGCGCCGAACTCATCTTTGGTCGAAGTCTTCACCTGCCCTTCGCCGACCAAGGTGCCACCCTGCATGCCAAAGCGCTTGAACATCACCTCGGCGTAGTCGAGCTGCGCTTCCGGCAAACGAATCTTGCCGTCGGCGAAACTGATTTCGTCCTCCGGCACGTCGAATTCCTTGACAACGATCTGCTTGAGTTGGCGCTTTAGGTCTTGGGCGGCCAGCTGTACCGCCTTGCCCATGTGAAAGGTCGAACGGCTCGACGAAGTGGTCAAATCGTACGGCACCACGTCGGTGTCGACGCCGAGCACTTGAATGGTCGGCATCGCAATACCCAACTCCTTGCCGGCGATCTGCGCCAGCACGGTCTCCGACCCCTGCCCCATCTCCACGGTCCCGCTATATATCGATAGGCTCGCATCCTCGTTCAGCTTCACCACCGCGCAGGAAATCGACGGCGTAATCGTCGCCTTGATCATGCAGGCCAACCCTTTGCCGCGCCGTAGATTCGATCCGATTGAACCTTTCGATGGACTCGGGGCAGGCTCTTGAACCGGATGGGCGTATGGCAATACGCCCCTACTTCGATCATTGGAATCTCTTTCTCTCCCTCGTTTCTCCCAACCGATCGATCGCGCCACCGCGTCAATGCACTCTTTGAGTCCAACCGCTCGCAGCGTTTCTTCGGTGACGAACTTATCACCCTCGTTGTAGCCGTTCTGTTTGCGCAGCTCCACCGGGTCGATCTTGAGCGCGGCGGCGATGATATCCATCTGCGACTCCACCGCCCACGCCGACTGCGATACGCCGAAGCCGCGGAACGCGCCGGCCGGCGGCTTGTTGGTGTAGACCGAATAGGAATCGATCTTAAGGTTGGGAATTTTATACGGCCCCGCCGCCGTGTAGCCGGATTTTTTCGCCACTCGCGGGCCAATCTCGGCGTAGGCACCGGTGTCGAGATGAATCTCGCACTCGCGGGCGATCAGCGTGCCGTCGTTTTTGACGCCGGTCTTCATGCGGATCACCGCCGCATGCTTGGTGATCGTGTAGAAAACTTCTTCCCGAGAAAGCACCAGCCGCACGGGCCGCCCGGCTTTCTGCGACAACGCCACGGCAATCGGTTCGACTTTGGGATAGACCTTGCCGCCATAGCCGCCGCCGAGGTAAGGCACGATCACCCGCACCTTCGCCACCGGAACTTTGAAAATATTCGCCAGCTGGGTGCGCACGACGAACGGATTCTGCGTCGTCGCCCAGACGGTGATGCGTCCGCCTGGCTCCACCGAAGCGATGCACGCGTGGGTTTCGAGAAAACAATGCTGCGTCGCCGGCAGAGTG
>JBGTCC010000847.1:0-17444 GCA_041749055.1 Thermodesulfobacteriota bacterium
AGCTCACCGCCCAGCACCAGAACCATGCCCTCATACAGCGTCGCGGCGAGGCCGCTACGCGCGGTCGGCAGCGGTGGCCCCGACGTCCAGGAGTCGGTCGCCGGGTCGTAGATGTCGTGCATATCGGTTTTGTCATTGCTCGCGCCGAAGCGCCCGCCGATCGCATGAATCTTTCCTTCCGCGGCGACCAGCGCCATGTGATCGCGCGCCTTCGGCAGCGGGGCACGCTCGCTCCAACTGTTGGTCGTCGGATCGTAGACTTGGTGCGTTGCGACGGTCTGGCCCGCCGGAGTGCGCCCGCCGACCGCGTGAATCTTCCCGTCGAGCGCGGTCACGCCCACCGAGCCCAGGCCAACCTTGAGCGGGCTGAGCGAGCGCCAACTGTCCGCGGCGGGATCGTATTCAAAAACATGGGGTTGCCCGTCCTTGTGAACCGAGGCGACAAAGCCGCCGACCGTGTAGATCTTGCCGTTCAAAACCGCCGTGCCGATGTGGTCGAGACCGTGCGGCAGCGGTGCGCGGAAGCGCCAGCGATCGGTGGCGGGGTCGTATTCATCGTGGTAGGGGCCCGCCACCCCGGCTACGCCGCCGCCGATGACGTGAATTTTCCCGGCCACCGCCGCCAGCGCCACTTCATTGCGTGGGGTCGGGATCGGCGCTTTCATCGTCCAGCTTCCCGGCGATTGCGCGTAAGCCGTCGACACGCCAAGCCCTATAACGAACGCGAACTGTAAAAACTTCAATAATCGAATATGCATCGTGTCCTCCGGTCTGTTCGTAAGGCTCGTCATGAGGAAGAGGGCGGGTTGCAAACCCGCCCCAACGAATCCCGCTCTCTATTTTGCGCGCTTTGTGCTCTTTGCGGCCATTCTTCTTCACGGGTGCCGCTCCGCCGCGCTGGGCTAACTGCCAGATCAGCCTACGGACAATAGTTCCAGTCGAGCCGACCCGTCAAGCGCAATTCTCGACAGTGCAATTCTCGGCGCTAAGCAATAGTCGCTAGCGCCGCGGTTTGTCGTTGGCCGAGCTTTGAGATAAAAAATTGACAGCGAAGATTCACAACATGAGCGCACAACCGAGCCGCCTCTCGTTATTCCGCCAGCGGGATTTTTGCGTCTTCTGGACCGGGTCTTTTCTTTCCAGCATGGGCACGCAGTTCACCACGGTGGCGATGGCATGGCAGATCTACGAACTGACCAATTCACCGATGCAAATCGGCCTGCTCGGCTTAGCCCGCGCTTTGCCGCAGATCGTTTTGCTGCTGGTCGGCGGCCTGCTCGCCGATGCCATGGACCGGCGCAAACTCATGATGTGGACGCAGGCCGGGCTGTTCTGCATATCGACAACCCTGGCGCTGCTCACCTATTTCGGCCAGGCCTCGGCCCATATGCTGTACGTCGCCACCATGCTGCTGGCGATTTTCACGTCGTTGGAACAGCCATCGCGCCAGTCGATGATTCCCAACCTGGTGCCGCGCGACCATCTGGCCCAAGCGCTGGCGCTGCAAGGCACGCAACGCTACGTGCCGGTCATCGCCGGACCGTCTCTCGCCGGCTTGGTTCTCGCCTTCTCCGGTCCCGCCGCCTGCTATGCCGTCGATGCCTGTTCTTGGCTGGCGATGCTCTCGGCCTTGCGAATGCTCCGCACCAAGATCCCCGAAGGCGGCGGCTGGAAGAGCGTCTCCCTCGAGTCGTTGCGCGAAGGCTGGGCCTTCGTCTGGTCGCACAGCGTGATTTTCCCCCTGATGCTGCTCGATTTCAGCGCGACGTTCTTTGGCAACGCGCGCGGATTATTTCCGATCTTCGCCCGCGATATCCTTTTCGTCGGGCCTGCAGGTCTCGGATTGCTCTATGCCGCTCGTGCCGTCGGCTCGCTGCTCGCTGCCATCGGCATGACACTGCTCGGCCCGATAAGACGGGGGGGCCGCTGGATTGTCATCGGCATAGGGATTTACGGTCTGTCCACCGCGCTGTTCGCACAGTCCAATATATTTTGGTTTTCCATAATCATGCTCACACTCACCGGCGCCGGCGACACCATCAGTTCGATCCTGCGCTCGACCATCAACCAGTTGAGCACGCCGGACGAATTGCGCGGCCGCATGTCGTCGATCAACAGCATTTTCACCAGCAATGGACCGCAGCTCGGTCAATTCGAATCCGGTCTCGTCGCCGCTTGGCTCGGCGCCCAGATGTCCGCGCTCACCGGCGGGCTGGCGACGCTGTTGATTCTGGCGGCGGTGACGGCCGGATATCCTGTGCTGCGGCGCTATCGGATTCCCCAGGCTGGCGTGATATAGGAGCGACCACCAAGTCGCCGGCGCCACCCCGGAAGGCTTCATCGAAACCCGCTACGTCTTGCTATAGTTCAAGGTTTGCGCAGCTCGCGCAAAATTTCCGATGCGCCAACTCCCAGAGGTCGGGTTTCAAACCGGCCCCAACGAATCCCGTTTCTCTTTTGCGCCCTTTGCGTTCTTTGCGGCTAAATCTCTCATCTTCTTCGGTTGCGGCGGTGCCGCGCTAGTCCCTATGTGGTTAAGCGTCTTTTCTCTTCTTCTTAAATATCGGCCAAATCAAAAACGCCGCCGTGAGCCCAAGCAGCACGGCGCAAATCGGCCGCGTCAGAAAAATGTAAAAACTGCCGCGCGAGATCAGCAACGTCTGGCGCAAAGATGTCTCCATGATCGGCCCGAGGACCATGGCGAGAATGAACGGCGCGCCTTCGAAGCCGACCCGGCGCAGAACGAAGCCGCTGACGCCGAAGGCGAGCATGATGACGATCTCGGCGACGTTGGCGTTGAGGCTATAAACGCCGATCAAGCAGAAAAGCAATATTAACGGGAAGAGAAACGCGTAGGGCGTTTTTAACAACCTCACCCAGATGCCGATCAGCGGCAAGTTTAAAACCAGCAGCATGGCGTTGCCCACGTACATGCTGGCGATGAAACCCCAAAACAACTCGGGATATTTAGCGATGAACAGCGGACCGGGCTGAATGCCGTGGATCATCAGCGCGCCCATGAACAGCGCCATCATCGCGCTGGTGGGAATGCCCAGCGACAGCAGTGGAATGAACGATCCGGCGGTGGCGGCATTGTTCGCCGCTTCCGGGCCGGCCACGCCTTCAATCACACCCGTGCCGAATTTCTCCGGATAGCGCGATAGCCGTTTCTCCATGGCGTAAGATACGAAAGACGCGATCACCGGGCCTGGCCCTGGGAGAATACCGAGAAAAAACCCGAGCGCCGAACCGCGCGCGATCGGCGCCGCGCTGTCGCGCCAATCCTGGCGGTTGGGCAGCAACCCTTGAATCTTGGTTTCATAAACCGACTGCTTGCCCAGAACGACCAAATTTTCCAACACTTCGGCGATGCCGAACAATCCCATCGCCACCGGCACCAAACCGAAACCATCGCGTAACGTCAGCGTGCCGTAGGTAAAACGCTCTTCGCCGGAGATCGGGTCCATGCCGACGGTGCCGACGAGCAGGCCAAGCACCGCCATAATGAGCGCTTTTATCATCGAGCCCTGGGACAGATAGGCGACCAACGTCAGCCCGGTGAGGGTGAGGGCGAAATATTCCGGCGGCCCGAAGCTGAGCGCGGCCCGGCCGAGTAACGGCGCGAGAAACATCAGGCCAACCACGCCGACGGTACCGGCGATGAACGAGCCGAAAGCGGAAATGCCTAACGCCGCGCCGGCGCGCCCCTGACGTGCCATCTTATAGCCATCGAGACAGGTTACGACCGACGCGGTTTCACCGGGAATGTTGACCAGGATTGACGTCGTCGACCCGCCATACATGGCGCCGTAATAAATTCCCGCGAGCATGATGATCGCGCTGGCGGGCTCCATCTTGAAGGTAATCGACAGTAAAAACGCAACCGCGCCCACCGGCCCAAGTCCCGGCAAGACCCCAACTAAAGTACCGACCAACGCACCGAGAAAGCAGAACAGCAAGTTCATCGGCGTCAAAGCCACCGACAAACCGAGGGCAAAGTTTTGCAGCAGTTCCACGCTAGATTCCTAAAATTCCCGCCGGTAGCGGCACGCCCAGGAGCCAAGCAAATAAGCCGTAAGAAAGCAGTGAAGTGATCAGCGCAACAATCAATACTTTCGGCCAGCGCGGCGCTTCGATAGCGCGCAGGAGTAAAACCATGAGAAAAAATGTCGCGAGCAAAAAGCCCAGCCGCTCCAACACCAGGGCGAAGCCAAGCATGGTCGCCAGCGTCGCGCCGATTCTGAACCAGCCTTCGCCGGCTATCTTGCCCGGAGCGTTGGCGCTTTCGGACTGCCGCAATGCCCGTAGCAGCTCAATCAGTGTGAGCAACACCAAAAGGATGCCGAGGACTCGTGGGAAAAATCCGGTCTGGGGCACGCGGAAGCTGCCGATACGAAGCCTGGTCGACTCAAACAGAATATAGCCGGCAAAACCGGCGAGCGCCGCGGCGGCGGCGATTTCGAATCGTTTCATGGGCAGCGCGACAGCGTGGGGACGGCTATGCGCGGCTATTGATTAATCTTGGCGGCGCGCGCCACTTCAGTCCACTTGCGTTCCTCTTCTCCGAGAAACTTGGCAAACTCGCTGGGGCCGAGGTTTTCGATCAGCGCTTGCGCCTTCTCGATGCTGGCGGTGGTTTCGGCGTCTTTCAAGCTATCGCTAATCGCCGCGGCCAGCCTCTTGACCGCCGCTGGCGGCGTCTTGGCCGGCGCGAAGAACCCGACCCACACTTTAAGATTGAGTTCTGGATGGCCCTTCTCGACGGTGGTGGGAATGTTAGGAAAATCTTTGAGCCGGCGATTGGACGCCACCGCCAGCGCGCGCAGCGTGCCGGCTTCGACATGACTGCGCGTCGTGCCCAAGGTGAGAAAGCCGACGTTCACATGACCGCCCAACACCGCCGTCGCCGCCGCCGATTCGGAACCGAGCGGCACATGGGTCATGTCAATGCCGGTCTTAAGCTTCACCAACTCGCCGATGAAATGCGGCGTCGTGCCAGGACCGGCGGAAGCGTAGGTGAGCTGGCCGGGGTTTTTCTTGGCGTCGGCGATGAAATCTTCCAAAGTTTTCCACGGCGCGTCGCCCTTCACCACCGTGGTGTTCGGACTGCTGGTGGCCAGCGCCAGCGGCGTGAAATCTTTCAAGGTGAAATTGGAATTCTTGTTAACGATCGGAATCAACGCGATCGGCGGCGGCGTGACCAGGATCGTGTAGCCGTCGGGCGCCGCATCCTTCGCCGCTTGAATGCCCACCGCACCGCCGCCGCCGGGTTTATTGACAACCACTACCTGCTGCCCCAACGCCGCCGACATCTTGGGCGCGAGAATGCGCGCGACAATATCGGTCACCGCACCAGGAGGAAACGGATTGATGATCTGGATCGTCTTCCCCGGGTACTGCGCCTGTGCCGCCGGCACAGCGAACATAGCCGCCGCCAGGGCGATCAATTTAGAACTTAGCTTCACCATGATGCCTTTCTTCGTGGAGCCGGTTGTGTTTTCGTTATCAGCTCCGCGTCGCACTCCCTGCTAACAGAATCAGCTAGGAAGTGTCAATCTTTTCCACGGAAACCTTGACAGCAGCGGTCGGGTTGCCTAGAACCGACCAGAGGATTATCGAATATGGGAACCATCGCCGGAGCGCAAAATATCTTAGCCGGCCTCAAGGGCGCGGGCATCGATCTGGTCGCGAGCGTGCCGGACATCAACATGCTCCAACTCCTCAATCTGCTCTACGAAGATAAAGAGATCGCCCATGTGCCGGTGGGACGCGAAGAAGAAGGCATCGGTGTCTGTACCGGCGCCCATCTCGCCGGCAGATTTCCCGCCATGTTGATGCAGAACGGCGGTCTGCTTAACAGCGCCAACGGGCTGACCACCACTGCGCTGCAATTCGGCATTCCGGTTGTCCTGATGATCTACTACGCCGGCGATATCGGCGACAACGCTTTTCACATGGTCGGTTTGGTCACCGAACCCGTGCTTCAGGGACTCGGCATCAAATATATTGTCATGCGCGACCCGGCGAAAGTGAAGCAGGAGATCGCCGGGGCGTTGACCTTGGCGAATTCATCCAAACGACCGGTGGCGCTACTGCTCACCCGAGCCGTGCTGTAAGCGAGCTCCACAATGAAACGCTTTGAATGCCTGCAAGCGATCGCGCCGTTGATTAACGACGAACTGTTCGTCACCACCGCCGGCGGCGCCACCAACGAATGGAACGCCGTGCGCCCGAGTGACGGCAACATTCAAGTCAAAACCTTGGGACTTTGCTCTTCCATCGGCCTCGGTCTCGCCATCGGCCTGCCCAAACGCAAAATCTTCATCTTCGACGGCGACGGCGCCTTGTGGATGAACTTAGGCTCGCTGGCGACCATCGGCCTGCACCAGCCGAAAAACCTTATTCACATCTGCTGGGATAACAAACAGTACGAGTCGTCGGGCGGCGAACCGACAGCGGCCACAGCCGGTAATATTGATTTCGCAGGCATCGCACGCAGCGCCGGCATTAAAAGCTCGCGGGCGGTAAATTCCCTCGAAGAACTAAAAGACGCCGTGAACCACGCTCTCAAAAACGACGGCCCGCATTTCATCGCCGCTAACATCGAAGCCGGTCGCGCCGAGTCGCCGCCGCTCAAGTATGACGAGCTGGAAAATAAATATCGCTTCATCCGCTACGTCGAAGCCACCGAAGGCGTGAGCATCCTGCGCCTGCCGCAGTCGGCGAGCTATTTGCTGAAATAATCGCAGCTCTTTCCGGCGAAACAACCAAATGAAAAAGAATCTCGTTACAGCCGTCTTACTATTTTTCCTGCTAATGTTGACCAACTCAGCCGCTGCCCAACCCACCCGAATCGCCGTCGGCTACAGCGGCATCAGCGCCGACCAGCTGGTCATCTGGGTCGCCCGCGACGCCGGCATCTTCGCGAAAAACCATCTCGACGTTCAGGCGGTTTACTTTTCCGGCGGGACGATCTCGGTCACGGCGATGATCGCCGGCGATACGCCGCTGATTCAAGCCTCGGGCCCAGGCATCGTCAGCGCCGGACTCGCCGGCGCAGAACCGGTGTATGTCGTCGGCGGCATTACGACTCTGGATTATTGGCTGATGACCCAGCCGGAAATAAAAACTGCTGAACAGCTCAAAGGCGGAACCGTCGCTGTCGCGCGTTTTGGCGGCGCCGCGGATTTCGTCGCGCGCTACGCCCTGCCGCGTTTAGGGCTGACGCCGGGGAAAGATGTCACCATCGTCCAAACCGGCAGCACACCCGAACGGCTGGCCGCGCTTGAAGCCCGCCGGGTGTCCGCCAGCACACTGGTGCCACCAGCTATGTTCACGGCGCAAAAAAAAGGCTTTCACCTGCTCGCCGATGTCGCCGCGCTGGGTTTGGCCTACCAGCATCAAGGCGGCGTCACTACCAGGAAGTTTTTGCGCGAGCATCCGCTGGTCGTGCGTAACTTCGTCAAGTCCTACATTGAAGCCGTGCACCGGCTCAAGACCGACCGCGCTTTGGGACTCAAGATCGCGGCCAAATATCTGCGCTTGGAAGACAAAGAACTTTTGCAGCGAACCTACGAAAGCTCCATCGACGAAAAGAAACTGCCGGCGAAACAATACCCAAGCGCCGAGGGGATCAAAACCATTCTTGACGAGCTTGCCGTGAGGGAGCCCAAGGCCAAAGCCGTCAAACCAAGTGATTTCATCGATGCGCGATTCGTTGAAGAATTTGACAAGAGCGGCTACACCGACAGCCTGTACGGCCGAAAAAAGTAGCGCTCGAATGAGAAAATCCAATCTCACCGCGAAGATTACAATGGACACGAAGGTTTCGGATAATTATCATTCCGAACTTCGTGCTTTTCCTGTCCTTCGTGGTGAGAAACTCTTGCCCGCTTGGTTGCGGCGCTGCCGCGCCAGGGTGATATGCGGTGGGTGGTCATTGAGCGGATCGCCAGGAAGCACACGCCAGGTTGGGATTATTCATTCGAAAAACAGCGTGTGCTTGGTGCAGCACAATTCATTAGCCGGATTCGCCGGATTGCCAGCATTCCACTCAGAACTCAACGCTGCCGCTAATCCTTCAGTCGAATACCGACCTTGGACAGCCGGTGTTTCCATACGTCGCGCCGCTCAATGCCTTGCCAGACTTCAATTTCATGGCGCGCCAGCTGGGTCTTCTTTTCTTTCAACTCGGTCATGAGATTTTGAATCAGGTTGTCGCGCGCCTTCAACAGCTCCTCGCGTTCACTGAGTAGAGTATCTAATCCGCCGGCATCGCCATTCGCAGCATAATCTTCGTCGTCGGTCGGAACCACCGCCGGCAATTGCGGACCACTGGCACGCGCCTCTTCGAGCAGCCTTTCGGTGCTGAGCTTTGCCGCCTCGGTTTCGTGCAGTTTCTCATGCAGAGAAGCGATTTGCTCTCGCATCGTCGCCATCTCGGCGCTGCTGCTTTCGACCAGCTTATCTTTTTCCGCGATCTGGCGGCCCAAGAACTCGAACTTGCTCGTGAAGCGTTCCTCGACGTCTTCGACGGAGGACTCCTTGGCCGCTAATAAGGCGGTCTTTTCTCTAAGCTCCTCGTGCAGCGCACTGTCGCTGCGCGCCTTTTCGGAAGCCAAGGAGCTATATCGTTCCGACATCTCACGCACCTTGTTCATCAGCGCGTCGACTTCGCCTTCGCGGGTCGTCATCAGGTTTTGTTGTTCGCTCAATCTGTCTTCGAGCGCTTGGATCTGGCCCTTGAGTTGGATTTCAACCTTCTTAAGAGCAGCGTCCTTGGTTTGGAGCGCTTGATTGCGCAGGCGCAGCTCTTGGTCGAGCTGGCGCACCGACTCTTCTTTGGTATTGCTCAACAAGTCGACTTGCCAGCTCAGTTCTTTGAGCTTCGAACGCAGCACCTCGACTTCGCTGGCGTGAGTGTTAACCAGAGCCTGCTTCTCGGCCATTTGCGTCTCGATTGCATGCAAGCGATCCTCGCTGCGTTTTTCCAGGGCTGTAAGCGCCGCCTCGCGGGCGCGCAGGAGATCGTCCTTTTCTTTGGCGTCGGCTTGAAACAAACGGGCCGTTTGCTCGTTGGCGGCAGCCAATTCCAGCAATTGCCGCTGCACCGTTTCAAGCTCCCGCTCGCGATCTTTGAGAGTCTTCGTTTTCTCGTCAAGCTGGCCTTCCAGCGCCTGTTGTTTTGCCAGTAACGTGGACTTGAGCTCTTGCACCGCGCGATCCTTGGTGCTGAGCAGCGCGGTTTTTTCTTGGAAAGCCGCTTCGAGCATTTTCTCAGCCTGCTGTTTGGCCGCGGCCCACTCGCTGGCCTGCTGTTGCGCGGCGATAAGCTCGGCGCGCAGCCCGCTGACCTCGGTGTCGCGGCTGCCGACGAGCTTTTGGCGATCCGCCAGTTGGTGCTCCAGAGCGCTAATTTTCGCACTAAAGTTAGCCTCCAGTTCGCGCAGTGCCGAATCGCTGGCACTGAGAAAGGCTTTTTCTTTGCGGAGCTTTTCTTGCAGCAAACTGGCGGCGCGCTCTTTCGCCGAGCCGACCTTGCTAAGCTGATCCGCCAAGGAGGCGAGTTGAGTCTGCAGGGCTTCGATCTCGGCGCCGCGGCTTTGCAGCAGACCGTCGCGTTCGGTGACCTGCTGCTGCAAGTGCGCCAATTCTCCGGTGTAGCGGGCTTCCAACTCCTTGTTGCCCGACTCGCGAGCTTGACGCAGCTCTTTTTCCTTGCGCAATTCGTCTTTGAGCGTCTGTTCCGCATTGGCGCTCGCCGCGATATTTTCGTCGAATTTCTGCTTGAACCCTTGCACCGTTAACGTCAAGGACTGAATTTCGCCGTCGCGAACTGTTAAAAACTGCTCCTTCTCGCGCAGTTGCTGTTCCAGCTGGCGCAGGGACTTATTGTAGCGTTCCTCCAAGCCACGAAGCGCGGCAGCACTTTCGTCGGTGGCATGCCGGCCCTTGCTGCGCTCGGCGTCGAGTTCGTTCTCGGCCTGCTCTCTTGCCGCCCTGGCGTCATCGATCCTGGCGCTAAACGCGTGGACTTCCGACTTGAGCGCGTTGATCTCGCCATCGCGCACCTGAACCAGAAGATCCCTTTCCTCGAGGTTATTTTGCAGACCGCGGATGTTGGTGCGCAGACGGAATTCCAGTTCTTTGAGGGCGCTGTCCCGCGCGCTGCGTTCCTGGTCAAGTTCCGCGCGCGTTGCATCGAGCAGGGTTTCAGACTGCTCTTTTGCATGCCTCGATTCGGTCAACTGTCTATGCAGGTTAGCGAGCTCACTCTCATGGCCTTTGAGCAGCTTCTCCCGCTGGCTTTTGAGCAGCATCTCCCGTTCGCCGGCCTGATCCTCGAGGCTTCGAATGGATTCTTGGAGGCGCTTCTCGACGTTACGGTTAGCCTCATTGCTCGCTTCGAGGACTGCTTTTTTGTTCTGCAGCTCTTTTTGCAGCAGCTCTTCAGCGCGTTTACGCGCCACGTCCAACTCTTTGACCTGGGCGCCGAGTTCGCTCGCCTCGCCGTGGGCGATCAGCAACTCCGTATCGCGGCGACTGAGAAGATCGTCCTTGGTCTGCAGCTGGCTTTCCCACAGCCGGGCTTTTGCGGTCAGCTGTTGGCGCAACTCTCTGGCTTCGGCATCCTTGGCTTGCAGCGCTTCAGCGGTCCGCATCAGCTCGGCCCGCAGCACTGAGTCGCCGGCGCCGGCGTTGACGATGACCGGCCTGGCTGCGCCACCGCTAGATTTGAGCGAGCGTAGCTCGTCGTCGCGGGCCTTGAGCGCCCGCTCTTTTTCCGTGAGCTCGCCGATCATTGCCTCGATTCGCCCGATGCTGTCTTCAAGATCGCGGGTCACGCTATCTTTGGCTTGGCGCGCAGTCTTGCCCTTCCACACTTCTTCCTGAAGCAGGTGTTCAGCTTCTTGTTTCGCCGCGCCCAGTTCCTGCACTCGATCCTTGAGCGCCAGGACTCGGTCATCGCGGAACATCCTCAGGACAACAATCATGACGAGCAGTCCGAAACCGCCGACCATGCCGTAAAACCACGCGCCGGTAGATTCAATGGCATCGCCATGGCCGAACAAAAAAGCTAACGGGGAAGAGAGGAATTGGCGGAGATTTCGTGAAACCAGCCAGCGGGTGTAATTCGCTTCGACTTCGTTGCCCAGCAACGAGAAAACGGTCGCAGCGCCAAGGACCAAGGCGACGACAACAACGGCGATAAAGAACTTTTCCCGAGTCCGCATAGCTTCCTACAATCGATTATTTGGCAGAGTTGACGTTCCCAGATTCTAATATTGTAACGTTTGGGCAGGGGATTGCCAAAGAAAATTCCGCTGAGATTACCGATCTAGTTTAGCGGCTGGAATGAAACGGGAGAAACCTTACCAAAACTACCGCGCAGTACTGCGGATGATCGCGCCGTGGCCGACGAGCGACGCTGCCAACCCCGGCGTCGGCAGCGCTAAACTACATGGAATCTGACCGCTGATCGAACTGAGAGGCTTTGTCTAGCAGTGGCAGGGAATGACCACTATCGGATCGGCGTTACAGCGACGGAACCTTGACGATGGTGGAGCCGTCGATGCTAGCAATGGTCGGCCGGCCGCACTTGGCCATGGTGATTTCAATTTCTTCACGGAGCAGATTAAGCACACGGACAACGCCATGTTCGCCGCCGACGGCGAGTCCCCAGAACAGCGGCCGGCCGATAAACACTGCCTTGGCGCCCAAGGCGATCGCCTTGACGACATCGGCGCCGCGCCGAATGCCACCGTCAAGAAATACTTCGATCTTTCCCTTAGCCGCGGCCACTGCTTCGCTGAGTACTTCCACCGTCGCTAAAGTATTATCCAGATGGCGGCCGCCGTGATTGGAAACGATCACACCGTCGGCGCCGGCGTCGGCACACAGTTCAACATCCTCGCCGGTCATGATTCCCTTTGCCACCACCGGCAAACGGGTCGCCCCTTTGATCCACTGCAAATCTTTCCAGGTCGCCGCCGGGTCTGAGCCCGCGCCGCTACCCGCCGGGCGCGGCGCATCGGCAGGTTCGCCGTGAGTGGGGTAGTTGGCGCCGCGGCTGCGTTGATAACGGTTGCGAATATTGCGTTCGCGTTTGGGCGGCCACTGCGAATCGAGGGTCACGATGATCGCCTTGTAGCCGTTGGCGTTGGCGCGGTCGAGCCAATCTTGGGTCATGGCTTTGTCGCGGAACGGATAGAGCTGCACCCACAACATGCCCTTGGCCGCTTTGGCGAGATCTTCGAAGGAGGTGTTGGCGTTGGCGCTCACCGCCATCGCTGTGCCGCAGGATGCCGCGGCGCGGTAGGTGGCGAGCTCGCCATCGGGATGCGCCCGCTTGTGACCGCCGCAGGGTGCGATCAATACCGGCAACGCGACCTTGCAGCCCAGCACCGTGGTCGACAAGTCAAGCTTACTGACATCCCGCAAGACGCGCGGGCGAAACGCCCACGAGGCATAGGCACGCCGGTTGCGGTCGACGCTGATCTCATCGGTGGCGCCGCCGGCGATGTAGTCGTACTCCGCCTTCGGCAGCAGCTCCTTGGCGGCATCTTCGAATTCAAAAAGATTGATCGGTTGCGCGGTGTCTGCCATGAAAACTCCTGTTGCTCGGTCGTGACGAGCGATACTTGTTACTGCTTCGCCTTCAATTGCTGATCGTGGGCCTTGAGAAACTCGCGGATCTCATCGGCGTAGTCGAGCAGCCTCGTCCACTGCTCTTTGTAGAGCGTCACGGGAAATCGTCCCAACCCGTAAATCGACAGCCCGCCCTTTTCGCTGACTTTCAAGCGCAGTTCTCCGGGCTTGCGCTCGACCTGCTGTTTCAACGCCTGATTCTCGGCTTCGAGCCGCGCCAGTTTCGCTTCGATGGATTCTTCCGCCATATACCCTCCAAATAATTTCGTCTGCCAATAATGTCCTGCCAACCTTTTATCGCAAAGCTGGCGACAACGCGAGGGAGGCAACAACCGGCTTGAACCCGGTCCACAAGTCGGATTATAAGAAGTGACAATGCATGGCTAACAACCATCTATTTTATTTTCGAAACAATTTAGGAGGAACCCTAAGATGAGCGCAAATCTTGGCACGCGAATTATCGACGGCGACGGCCATATCATGGAAGACAACGCCGGCATCATCGCCCATATGGAGGGCGCCTACCGGGAAATCGCCGGGCGTAAAGGCACCTGCTTTCCGCCCTTGGATCATCTTCATTCCGGGCGCGCCGTCGAGACCCCGCCGCAACGCGACGGCCGCCCGCCGGTCGGTCCGAAAGGCTGGCTGGAGTTTCTCGATGACATCGGCATCGACTGGACCGTCATGTATCCGACCCTGGCACTGTCCTACGGCAAGATCGTCAGCCGCGACTACGCGGTGGCGGTCTGCAAAGGCTACAACGACTGGATGTCGGAAACTTATTTAAAATTCAATTCGCGCTTCAAAGGCATGGCGATTATTCCCATGCAGGATCCAGAAGAGGCCGCCAAGGAGCTGCACCGCGCGGTTACCGAGCTGGGCATGTTGGGCGCCATGATGCCATCCAACGGACTTGCCCAGCCACTAGGCGCGAAGCAGTATTGGCCGGTCTATGATGAGGCCAATCGGCTCGGCTGCTGTCTCGCGGTTCACGGCGGCGCCCATGACCGCTTCGGCATGGATCACATGAACATGTACGTGCCGGTGCACGCTCTCGGCCATCCCTGGGGCCTGACGATCAATTGTGCCGACATTCTTTACAATGGAATTTATGAACGCTTCCCGCGCGTGCGCATCGCCTTCCTCGAAGGCGGCATTGCCTGGCTATTGCTGCTGCTCGAACGGCTCCATGCTTCGCACGAAACCCACTTTCAATATATCCCCGAAGGCGAGTTTGGCATTCGCGAACAACAGGACCCGGCCAAGGCGTTGCGAAAACTGATTAAAGACGGCCGCATATATCTCGGCATCGAGACCGAAGAGCTAACTCTGCCCTTCGCCATTAAGACCGTTGGCAATTCCCCGTTTCTCTACTCATCCGACTTTCCCCATGAAGTAACCCATGAAAGCTGCAAGCACGACCTCGGTGAGTTAATGGAAAGCGACGAGATCACCGCGGACGACAAAGCCGCCATGCTGTGGCGCAACTCCGAGGCGTTCTACAAGCTGCCGCTGTAGAATTGACAATTCCGAGAGGAGCCCCCGGAACTTTTGGAACTCATGGAACGGTTCCAATCGTTCCAAGGGTTCCAGGTGTTCCAAACGTTAACCCGCCACCCGACGAAAGGTAGATTCATGGAAACTTGCAATGCCGCTGTCATCACCGAACATAACAAACCGCTAACCATTCAAAAGGTGCAGATTCCCACCCTCGATGCGGGATCTTTGCTGATCAAGATCACCGCCTCGACGCTGTGCGGCACCGATGTGCACCGCTGGCATGGCCCGCTGGGCGACAGGGACACCCTGCCGATCGTCACCGGCCACGAGCCCTGCGGCACCGTTCAAGACATCGCCGGCGAACGCACCGATATCTTGGGCAGCCCGGTCAAACGCGGCGATCGCGTAGTCTGGAGTTATGTCGCTTGCGGCTCTTGTTATTACTGCTCCGTCGCCTGCCAGCCTTGCATCTGCCGCGGCCGCGCGTCCTGGGGGCATAACCGCAGCGATCAACATCCCTATTTGCTCGGCAGCTGTGCCGAGTACATGTACGTGCCGAGAGAATGCTTGATCATCAAGGTTCCCGACGAAGTAACCTCGGCGTCTGCAGCGGCCTCGGCCTGCGCCTATCGCACGGTCATGCATGGTTACGACCGGCTCGGCGCGATCAAAAGTCACGAGACCGTGGTGATCCAAGGCAGCGGACCGCTCGGCAACTTCGCCACGGCAGTGGCCAAAGATCATGGCGCGAAAAAAGTTTTAGTGATTGGCGCACCGGCCAATCGCCTGGAAGTGACCAAGAAAATGGGCGCCGACGCGGTCTTGAATCTCGAAGAAGTTACTGACGAAAAGCAGCGCCGCCAGTGGGTCAAGGATCATACCGACGGGCGCGGCGCCGATGTCGTCATCCAGGTCGCCAACAACCTGGCGGTGCCTGAAGGGTTAACCCTGCTGCGCGACGGCGGCCGTTATTTGAACATCGGCGCCGGCGGCAAAGCGAATATCGCCGTTGAAAAAATTCCTCAGGAAATGTTGTTCATCACGGTTCGTTCGGGCGAACCACGCCACTGGCTCCAGGCCATCGAATTTCTCGCCTCGCGCCGAAAGACCTTTCCCTTCGAAGAGATGATCAGCAAGAGCTATAAGCTCGAGCAAATCAATGAAGCCATGACAGCGATGGCGAACTACTCGGTGGTCAAAGCCGTGATCAATTTCTGACAAGGAGTGAGTCAGAGACGGATTCGCCCAGCAGCGACTACTAGAATTCTGCAACTAAGAAACGAGCGGGGGCTTGGTCCCCCGCTCGATGACCTGCCCGTTGACCGCCGCGCTTTCGCGGCTCGCTAAATAGACTATCGTCGCAGCCATGTAATCCGCCGGACGGATCCGGCCGGACTCCAGCGACTGTTTGACATATTCGGCGCTCTTACCCCGGCGCCACATCGGCGTATCGGTGCCGCCCGGCTCGACGGCATTGATCGTCACGTCGACGCCAAGTTGCTTTAACTCGGCGCCAACGCTCCGCGTGAACGCCTCCACCCCGCCCTTCGACGCCGAGTAGGCCGAGTTGGTTGCGTTGCCCTGCGCATGGCCGGAGGAAAAGTGAACGATTCGGCCGTAGCCGCGCGCAATCATGCCGCGCACCACCGCCTGCGTGCACAGAAACGTCCCCTTCAAATTAATTCCGATCACCCGGTCCCAGACATTTTCCGGCATATCTAACAGCGGATATTTGATCATCACGCCCGCGCTGTTGATCAGGATATCTATCTTGCCGGCTCGGCTGACGATATCCCTGACTAGATTGTTAACTTGACCGTGATCGGCGACATCGAGTTGCGCGCCGTACGCGGCGATACCGGTCTTGCGCAGCTCAGCCACTGACCGCTCGATTGCCGCCGCATCGCGCGAAGCGAGCCAAACCTGCGCACCAGCTTGGCCCACTGCCTGGGCCGTCGCCCGGCCGATACCGGTCGCTCCGCCGGTGATGAGCGCCACCTGTCCGGTTAAATCATGATCTGCCACTGGCTCACTCCTTCAGCATAGGATCCGATGCGCGCGGGAAATTTGCGAACGGTGACAATTGTCGAGCGATCGCCCGAGCGAAGCCGGTCATAGGAAGAGTGACAAAGATTGGCAACTAGAGTAGTTCGTCTTCAATGAAGGTACTTATATTCGATATGACGAATCACCTGGAACGGTCGGAAGGTTTCACCACAGAGCGCTTCATGATCTCACCTACGCCCACAGTGAATGAAAATGGACGAATTCCCCTTCACCCATCCCTCCGTGGCCCGTTATTTTCAAAGGAGGACACAAAGATCCCAGAGAAAGAATTCCGCAAAGGGGCGGGTTTGCAACCCGCCCTCTGCGGTTTGCACCGATGGAGCGTTGTACCGAAAGAATTGCCCAAGCCGCGCAAACTTTCAACGACGCGGACTCGTTTGTCAGGGCCATGCGCGCCTCCCCCGTCCAATCGAGCCCTTCGTGACCTTCGTGGTAGTTACTCCGACTAGAGTGACGCAAGAAGGCTGGCGCCGCGTCCAGACTCACGAAGCGCTGGCGGGCAGCGGCACCGCGAACCAAAAATTGCTGCCTTTCCCCGGCTCGCTCTCGACACCGATCGCTCCGCCCATGGATTCAACCAGCTCTTTGGCCACCGCCAAGCCGAGCCCGGTGCCGCCGAAGCTTCTGGTGCTCGAACCATCCGCCTGCACGAAACGCTCGAAGATGACCGCTTGCTTCTCCGCCGCGATACCGACACCGGTGTCGGCGATGGCGAAGTGAATCGCACCTTCAAGCGCATGGAGACGATCGGCGCCGAAGCGCACGCCGCGCGCGCTTGACACCATACAGCCGACGTCGACCCGGATCTCACCCTGTCGGGTGAACTTGAGCGCATTGCCGAGCAATCGGTGCAGCACTTGTTTTAGGCGCGTGCGATCGCCAAGCACGCGAGCCGACAAATCCGATGCAATCGATAGCGTAAACCGCAGCCCCTTTTGCTGCGCCAAGCAGCGGTAAGACTCGCTCACTTCTTGCAAGCAGGGGACGAGGTCGAAGACCGATGGCTCGGCGGTCGATCGCCCCCCTGCCAAATCGGCCATGGTAAGGAGTTCCTCGATGACACTCATCAAGGACGCCGCGCAGGTTTGAATCGTTTCAGCGCAGTCGCGCTGGTCGTCGGTCAATTCGCTGTCGGCTAACAATTCCGCCATGCCGATGACGCCGTTCAACGGCGTCCGCAGTTCATGGCTCATGTTGGCGAGAAGTTCCGACTTGGCGCGACTGGCGGA
>JBGTCC010000848.1:0-3666 GCA_041749055.1 Thermodesulfobacteriota bacterium
ATGAGAATGCGCGCGACGCCCTGCCGCGCCAGCTCCGCCAGATCTTCGTCACTCGGCTCCACAGGATCGACACAAAGATTCCCAGCAGCGTGCCGAATGAAGTGCCCGTTAAAATTGTACCCGTGCGGCTCCGAAAACCACGGCCAGGTGAAGATATCGGTCAGGATCTCACGCATGATAACTCCTTTAGCTTAATAATAGTTATTCAACCCATTTTATGGCTTATATCTTAGGCCACAGCGTCATAATACCACGAGGTGACGATCTTTGTTGTCTGGTCGCAGTCTAACACTGAAAATTGCTGCGTTCATCAGGATTGTTGGAATGTCCGCGTCTGATCGAGCTTGTAGTTAAATCTAATATTCCCCGCAGCTTGCTGCGGGCACAAAATTGCTGGGATTTCCAAAGTGGGTTGAACATCCCCTTTGGTCGCGAGCGGGGTTCATACCCCGATCGTGAAATGCGCGGTTGATCATCTCTCGGGAGAATTTTTAGGGTCGATGGTTTTGGATCAACCGACCACTCGATGCTGCGTTTCAATTCAAGCCGCAGAGGGGAATGATCTTTGGGCGTGCGGCAATCAGCTGGGGCCGGTTTCTAGTAGACTAAGGCTCAGCCGGGAGAACGAATTCGCCATGCCGGAGGCGGGGTGTGGCATTACCTTGCGGCGGCGCTCACGGTAACGATTTCCGCCGGCGGCGCCGCCGCGCGAGCGTTGTCGAACGACAAATCAAACGTCACGACGGTCTCACCCGCGACAAACGTCAGCTCCCCCAGGAAATGGCTCAACATGGCAAAGCTGCCCACTCGAACCAACCCTTCCGGATCATCATAGCCTGCCCCATCCATTCGTCGCCCCAGGAGCTGGTTCGGCCGCCCATCGTAGAAGCCTGAGACAGTGCGCTTTGCTCCCCATACGCTCGTCCGCGAACCTTTATTGCTTGGCTCCGGCGCCAGATGCAGCGCCGTATGGTAGATAGCTACCAGCGCCGGTTCATGGAGTAGCGCCGGCAACATCTCCCCGCTCGATAAATGTTTATATTTGCTCTCGAATATAGCTGCCGGGACCGCCAGTTCGGCATAATCGACATCCAGCGGGAAGAGATATTTGGCAGCCCCCGATTCCAACAGCTCTCTTAACTGGCGAGTGGTTTCGGTGATGAAACGGCAAGGCGCAACGAAACGCCTGCCTTGAGACGACGCGGCGAATTCCATGCGGCCGTGTAAGCAGGCTCTGGGCTCCAAGGGATTGTGCAGACGCGCGCCGAACTGTTGCTGATAGCGATAGGCGTTGTCCATCTCCTTGGCCGTGAAGAACCACGGATCATCTTTAGCAAAGGATTGTCCGCATGAACCCGCGAGGACAATGGCTAGGCATAAAAGTGATTTGAAATTAAACATAAACACCTCCACCGATCGTTTGCTCCAGCTCGGTCCCTCCAGCCACTGGTTAAGGGGCTAAAAGCCATCAGCGGAAGTCCGTTAAGGAGCGTCAAGTACTCTCTACTGTGTTGACTGGCGCAAAGACTGTGCCTGGCCAGACCATCCGTGAAAAAAATCCATGTAGAGGTTAGCAAAAGCTTTTATCGCGATTTGGAATTCCGCCCGCTGCTCTGAACAACTCCAAGCGCAACTTTCGGATTCCAGGTGTATCCAAAAGTTGCGGTTCTATCCGGCGCGGCAGCGCCCTAGGCGGCAGGATTCGCGAGCAGGTAGGAAAAACGTTGAGAATCGCTTCAAGCGAGATTGCGAATTGCGTCGCTTGAAGATTCGTCCAAGTAAATATTTTTGTTGCCCTAATGGCCGCGGATAAACTCCAGGACGTTGCGGTTGAAGCCCTCCGGTTGCTCCCAGTTGATCGAGTGAGCGGCCTCGGGCAATACGATAAATTGTGCGCCGGGGACATGGGTGAGCTGGCGGCGCATCACCCAGGGCGGCGCTTGCAGGTCCTGATCTCCGGGCATCAGCAGTGTCGGCACGCGAATCGTCGCGAGCTTGGCGAACGTGATCGTCTGGCGCTGCGGTTGCGCCGACACGCCCGGCTGTTTCGAATTGTCGTGAATCTCCAGCCAGAGCTTTAGCCCTTCGGGATTGGTCGCCATGTAGCCCATGCTGACTTCGCGAAACTCCGGCGGCCAGCTGCGAAAATTCGGCAGCGCCGTCCGCTCGCGAATCTGGCTCAAATCTTCGTCGACGATGGCGCCGCCGCTGGCAGCGATGACCAAACTGCGCAGCCGCTCCGGATGCCAGAGCACGTAGTCGTAAGCCGCGAAACCGCCGCCGGCTACGCCGACCAGATGAAATCGAGGGAGTTTGAGATAATCCGCCAGGGCGTGCAGATCATCGGCGATGGTGCCGGGCTGGGTACCGGTGGCCGGATTAGCCGTGCTGCGACCCCAGCCGCGCCGGTCGAAAGCGATGACTCGATATCCCGCTTCGACGAAACCCGGAATGTTGTACCGCCAACCATCGGCGTTGCCGGTATTGGCATGCAACAACACCAGCGGGACGCCGCTGCCGCCGCTGTCGGTGTACCATAGGCGCACGCCAGGTAGATCGGCATGGCCGGAAAAATCAGCTGATTGTGTCATACCTTTGGATAAACCTCCTTCGCCATCCACTCCATGCGTTCCAAGGTCTCCGCCGAGGTCGGCCGGCGGACATCGAAGATCATAGTGTTGACACCGGCGGCGCCGTAGTCGCGAATATCGGCGGCGATCTCTTCCGCTTCACCCAAGAAACGGCGGCGGCGGTCGGCGATTTTTTTCTCTTTGTCGAAGAGCGAGCCTTTAAGAGCGACGTGGATCGTTTTCGGGTCGCGGCCGGCTTTGACGGCATACTCACTCATGGTCGCCAAATCTTTTTTGACATCTTCCGGTTCGAGGGGAATCGTCGGCACGCCGCCGATGGGGTGCCAGCCGTCGCCCAACTGGCCGGCGCGCTTGAGCGCCGACTTGCTATGGCCGCCGATCCAGATGGGAATGGTTTTTTGCACCGGCTTGGGCAGAAAGATCAAATCGGCGAAGTTGACGAACTGGCCTTTGAAGCTCGGCCGGTCGCTGGTCCATAATTCGCGAAAGGCCCGGATGTACTCGTCGGTCACTCGGCCGCGCGCTTCGTAGTTGGGCGTTTGCAGATTTTCGAACTCTTCTTTCATCCAACCGACGCCGACGCCAACGATCACCCGGCCGCCGGAAAGCACGTCCAAACTCGCCAACATCTTGGCGGTCACGATCGGGCTGCGATAGGGCAAGATCATCACGCTGGTGGCGAAGCGAATGCGCTGGGTCGCGCCGGCGAGATAACTCATGGTCGTCAATGTTTCGAGATGATAGCCCGTGCCGGGATACTTGCCGTCGACGGTGTAGGGATAAGGCACGGAAATCTGGGTGGGCACGATCACGTGATCGGCCACCGTGAGCAAAGCAAAATCCAACGCCTCGGCGCGCTGGGCGAAACGCACCAGCTCCGCAGGTTTAACTGTCGCGCTCGATGCCGGGAGATGTAAGCCGTACTGCATGAAATCTTTCCTCGTTGTTTTGAACCGCTAAAGATCAATCCGTTCTCCCGCAAAGGGGCGAAGACGCTAAGTTCGAATGGATTGTCATTTCGACCGAAGGGAGAAATCTTCTTGGATCTCTCACCTTCGCTCGGGATGACGGAAAT
>JBGTCC010000849.1:0-4070 GCA_041749055.1 Thermodesulfobacteriota bacterium
CGATTGCAACAGCGTCAAAATGAAATTCCGCCTGTCACGCGAACCCAGGACCTTGACTTTGAGCATACCGATACATAACTTAGACCTTTAAGGTCCATCTAGGAGGAAACATGGCCAAGAGTTTTCAAGATATCATGGCCGAGGCACGTAAGAAGATCCCCGAAGCGTCGCCGCAGCAAGTCAATGAACTGTTGAAAAACAACGGCAAGTCGCCGGTTTTACTTGATGTTCGCGAGAGCGACGAGTGGCGCCAAGGCCATCTAGAAGGGGCTGTTCCCCTGCCCCGCGGCTTTCTCGAAATCAAAGTCGAGACCGCGATTCCCGACAAAAACACGCCGATTATCGCCTATTGCGCCGGCGGTGTGCGCTCGCTCTTGGCCGCCAAAGTCATGCGCGAGATGGGCTATCAGAACGTCACCTCAATGGCCGGCGGTTACGGCGCCTGGAAGAGCGGCGGCTTCAAGTGGGTGCAAGATTTTCAATACACGCCCGAGCAGCTGATCCGTTACAGCCGCCATTTTCTCCTGCCCGAAGTCGGCGAAGACGGCCAGGCGAAATTACTCCAAGCAAAAGTCTTCATGGTCGGCGCCGGCGGCCTCGGCTCGCCTGCAGCTTACTATCTGGCGGCGGCCGGTGTTGGCACTATCGGCATCATCGACAACGACGTCGTCGATATTTCCAACTTGCAGCGGCAGATTCTGCACGCCAACGACCGCGTCGGCATGCCCAAGGTCGAGTCGGCCAAGAAAACGTTGGAAGGGTTAAATCCCGATGTGAAGGTGGTGCCCTATCAGACCAAGCTGACGTCAGAGAACATCATGGAGATCTTGAAGGACTACGACATGGTGATCGACGGCTGCGACAACTTTCCCACGCGCTATCTCGTCAACGACGCTTGTGTGCTCGCCGGCAAGCCCAACGTCCATGGCAGCATTTTTCAGTTCGAGGGACAGGCGACGGTTTTCTATCCGGGCCAAGGCCCCTGCTATCGCTGTTTGTATCCCGAGCCGCCACCGGCGGAAATGGCCCCGAGCTGTGCTGAAGCCGGCGTCTTGGGCGTTCTTCCGGGACTCATCGGCTGTATCGAAGCGTTGGAAGCGGTGAAGCTAATTCTCGGCAAGGGCGACAGCTTGGTTGGCCGGCTGCTGCATTTCAATACCCTGACCATGGAGATCAACACGCTTAAGCTGCGACGCGATCCCAACTGTCCGATGTGCGGCGACAACCCGACGATCAAAGAGCTTATCGACTACGAGGAGTTCTGTTCCTTGCGCCACTAGACGATGGCGGTTTATTCGAGTAAGTGGAGCGGCGGCTGTTGAAGCCGCCGCTTTTTTTTGGCGTAATCACAGGACGGCGCTCGACTCCCGATTTACCTGGTTTGGCCAGACCAACGGCAATTTTGAGCGCCATGACTTCGCTCTGGTACAACGGCCGCAATTCACCGACCGGTAGTGCCCCCAATTCAATCGGCCCGACCTTGACGCGAATAAGTTTCTCGACGAAATAGTTGAGCGCTTCGAACATCCGGCGCACCTCGCGCTTCTTGCCCTCATGAACTTCGATCTCGACCCAAGCGTGTTTACGCAGCTTCTCGATCACCCGCACCCGCGCCGGCGCGGTCATGCCGTCTTCCAGGCGGATACCTTTACGCAAGATCGCGAAATCATCTTCAGTCGGACAGGCGCTCAACTTCACTTGATAGAGTTTTGGAATGCCATACCTGGGATGGGCGATCCGCATGGCCAGATCGCCGTCATTGGTCAAGAGCAACAACCCCGTGGTGTTGTAGTCCAAACGGCCCACCGGAAAGAGCCGTTTTTTTTCGCCCAGGCGGGCAACATACGGCGTGATGTCCGGCCGGTGCTGCGGATCGTTCAAGGTAGTGATGACGCCAGGCGGTTTGTGCAGCGCGTAATAAAGCGGCTCCGCGGCGGACTTCACCCGCTTGCCATCGATCTTGATACTGTCTTTAAAGGGATCGGCTTGGGAGCCCAGTTTGTCGACCACGGTGCCATTGACCGTGATCCGTCCCTCGACGATCCAGCGTTCCGCCTCCCGGCGAGAAGCCAAGCCCGCCCGCGCGATAATTTTTTGTAGCCGTTCCATCTGGGTTAGCGTTTAACTTTCTTCGGCCTGTTCGAGCGGGATCACGTCGCGGGATATCTCCGGCAGCGAGATTTCGTCAGTATCCTTGAGCGTCGGCAAATCGGTCAAGTCTTTGAGATTAAACAACTGGAGAAACTCCGCTGTCGTGCCATACAAAAACGGCCGACCCGGCACATCTTTGCGCGCCACCGCGCGGATCAGAGTGCGCTCCAAGAGCGTCGTAATCACACCGTCGACATCGACGCCGCGAATCGCTTCGATCTCCGCTTTAGTGATCGGCTGGCGGTAGGCGATAATCGCCAAGGTCTCCAAGGTCGCCCGTCCCATCCGCGCCGGCCGGCCGCCGAGAAGTTTTTTTACCCACTCACCATTGATTTTGGCGGTGCGCAGTTGATAGCCGCCGGCCACTTCAACCAATTGCAAACCGCGGCTCGGCGCTTCGAGATCGCTTTGCAGTTCCTGAAGCAGTATGTGAATCGTCTCCTTGTCGATGCCATCGACAACTTCGGCGAATCGCTGCACGGTCAGCGGACCATCGGCGACGAACAGCAAACTTTCCAAGATTGATTTGACTTCCTCACGCTCCATAGGGATCTTCCTCAGCCTGATCGAGCACTACGTTCTCAGCCACGCCGTCCATATCGGCCGCGGCCTCAATCTTGATCGGCCCGGCCATTTCCTCCTGAACGATACGAATTGCCCGGACCTTGACCAACTCCAACATGGCGAGAAAGGTTACGATAATCTCCATGCGCGAACTGACCGCGGCGAAAAGAGATTCGAACAAGATCGAATTCTGCGCCCGCAGGATATCGAGCAGATGGGTCATCTTCTCGCGCACCGTGATCTTTTCTAGCGTAACCTCGTGAAAAGTATCCTTGGGCAAGCGGTCGATAATGCGCTTCAACGCCGCCAGCAGCTCGAATACCGACACCTCGCGAAAGCCGCGCGGTCCGGCCTCTTCGGTGGGTGAAGCCGAACGGGTGAACACGTCGCGGCTCAACACCTCGCGCTGGTCGAGATCCTGCGCCGCTTCCTTGTAGCGCTGGTATTCGAGCAGACGGCGCACCAATTCATCGCGCGGGTCGAACCCTTCCTCTTCATCGTCGCCGCCGTCGTCCCCCGCCGGTAACAGCATGCGCGACTTGATGTGGATCAACGTCGCGGCCATGACCAAAAATTCTCCGGCGACATCTAGACTCAAGGTCTGCAACAGGTCGAGGGTAGCTAAATACTGCTCGGTGATGGTCGCGATCGGAATATCGCTAATGCTGAGTTCGTTCTTCTTGATCAGATGAAGCAGCAGGTCCAGGGGACCTTCAAAAATTTCCAATTCGACGCGGGTACTCACAGTCCCAGGGCCTCCCTGACTTCAGTCATGGTTTCATTGGCCTTGTGCTGTGCGACCCTATTGCCAGCGAGCAATATTTCTTCGACATCCTTGGGCCGCTGCGCCAACGCCGCGCGCCGCTCCGCGATTGGCGCCAACTGCGCCACGACATGTTTGATCATGATTTTTTTACAATCGAGGCAGCCGATTCCTGCCGTGCGGCAACCATGAGAGACCTCGGCAATTTCTTCCTGCGTCGAATAGATTTTATGAAATTGAAATACCGGGCATTTCTCCGGCTCACCGGGATCGCTGCGCCTGACCCGCGCCGGATCGGTAACCATTTTGCTCAGCTTCTGATCGATCTCCTTGGGCGTGTCCGAGAGCATGATGGCGTTGCCATAGCTCTTGCTCATCTTTCGCCCGTCGAGTCCTGGAAGCTTCTGGGTCGCGGTCAACAGCACCTCCGGCTCGGGAAAAATCGGCGCGTATACCTGATTAAAACGGCGCACGATCTCTCGGGTCAACTCCACATGGGGCGCCTGGTCGACACCGACGGGAACTTTGTTGGCCTTATACATCGTAATATCGGCCGCCTGAAGCACTGGATAACCGAGAAAGCCATAGGTCG
>JBGTCC010000850.1:0-10338 GCA_041749055.1 Thermodesulfobacteriota bacterium
GTTCTCAGGCAGCTGCTTCAACCGGGCTGGGTGAAAAGCACGAATTTATCGCCGCCGTTTTCCATAATTTTATCGTGAAATGAATCGCCTAGTCGATTGCAGAGCTATCAACCGTAGGCGCAGCTGTCAACCTTATAATGGGCCTGTAAGAAAGCGGAATAATTCGGCAAATTTCATTGCCAATACAGCACACCACTAGTCAAGCGCGAGTGCCATGGACCCGCTTTGCAGACTCAAGCCGAGACTTCAGCGATCAGACGTCCAGCGGGTTAGCTTGAAGCACCGTAAGCACCTTCCTTGTGTAGACTCGCTCTGCGCTCAACAAATGGCGTAGTTTCAACAATAGAAATCGGGATGAAAGTTTGACTCACCGGCTTTTCTGCTCAAAGAACCCTTCCTTCGCCAATTCCTGCGCTTAGTGAAGCATCGACAAAATTAGCCGGATTTGCCCCGATCGCTTCTTTGCCTCCGCCAAGGAATCTCGACTTTGTCAGTGGCGGAGCAGACGAGATCCATCGCTGCGCTGGGGATGACAGGATTGGAGTTCGACATGGACAAGTTGCGTTGCCAGGAGACGTGGCAGCAAACTACGCCGCTGCCGCGGCGCTGCTATGCAACTTCGCGCCGCGGACGACGTACTCCATGTAGATGCAGTCGGCCATCACCCAGCGCATGCTGTTTTTCATCAGTTGGGCGTTGACGCAGGCTTCTTGCAGCTCTTTGGTGTCGGCGTATTTTTGCAAAATTTCTTTGCGGAGCAAGCCATGTTCCTGATCGACTTCGGCGTGGAGTTTGTAAAACGTCAGGGCGTCGTCGGGCACCCATGGGTAGTGTTTACGGAAGACGTCGAGATCGCGCGACATCGCCTTGGCGGTGTCGTCGCCTTCGGAGACGGCGACGCCCAGGAGCCAGGAGGTTTTAAAGGCTGCGTTGGCGAAGCTATCGACGGCGAACTTGACGCCGTAGAGGGGTTCGGAGTTCATTACGAACTCGCGGTCCATGCCCATGCCGACGCAGACATCGAGCCAGTATTCAGGATGAGGTTTGCCGGATTTGCCGATCAGGTCTTCGCCTTCTTCCTCGATGGCCTTGGGCAGCCACATGCGGCGCACGTCGGTGTGCGGGCAGTTATACAGGATCGAATACTCCTTCACCGGTACTTGCTTGGTGAAATAATAGCGTTCTTTACCCCAACCCTGGAGTTGCTCCTTGGTGCACTTGCCGTTGCGAAATATCTCTTCCCAAGGGTGGGGCGGCCGTTGGTGGTCTTGCCGGTTGGTTTCGAAGAAGGTTTTGATGAATTCGTCAGGGCTTAGTTTATGATCGAGCGTGAACATGGACCAGACTCCTTATGCGCGTATTTGACGCGCGCGCCGTCGAACCTGGATTCCCGCTTTTCGCGGGAATGACGACAAGAGCAGCCCGCCGTGCGTCGGCGATCGGGTATCGCGACGTCGATTGCAAACCGCCTACGCTTCTTCGCGGTAGTGGCCGATGGCATCCATCAATGGTTTGTCGTTCATGACGAAGAAGATCGCCGGATCCTTCGAAGTGTTCTCATGGCGGTGGTTTTGCCAGAGCGGCACGACGAAGGAGTCGCCTTGCTCCCACTCGAAGCGCTTGTCGCCGACGGTGCTGACGCCGCTGCCGCGCCAGACATGATAGATATCCGAGCTGGTGTGGCGGTGGCTTTGGGTTTTTTCGCCGGCGCGCAGCATATGAATCTGGCAGTTCATGGTCGGCAGCGTCGGCCCGCCGTTCAACGGATTGGCATAGTCGAGGACGATGCCGTTGAACGGGTCGCCGGGCTGCTCGCCGACTTTATTCAAGGCGCTTTCGGTGTCGGCCCACTTGTAGCAAAAGGCCGGCGGTTGGATGGTATTCGGTTTGACCCACGCCGGGCGCAGCGGGCCGGTGGTGGCGAGCGTGTAGCCGTCGGGCCGGGTCACGGTCTGTTTTTTTCTCGGATCGGGCTCGTGAAAGTCGGTTTCGAGCAATCGCACCAGCGGCGCGTCGAGACCGTCGAGCCACATCATGTTTTCGCCGCGATTTTCATGATCATGCCAGGTCCAGCTCGGCGTGGTGACGAAATCGCCTTCGCCGATCTCAAAAGATTCGCCTTCGACGATCAACCGGGTGCCATGGCCTTTCAAAATAAACCGGATGGCGCCGGCGATATGGCGGTGCGATCCGGCGTTCTCGCCGGGCTTGAGCAATTGCAGATTCAAAACCAGGGTGCGCGAGGTGCCGTTTTTCAGAGCGGGATTCCACAGCTGAATGACGCGCCGGAACGATACGTCGAGACCGACGACATCGCCGGCTTTCTCCATGGCGGCGAAGAGATCCTTGCCCTTCCAGTGGCAGGCGTCGAAGGACGCCACCGGCTGCCGTGCGGCATCGCCCTGAATGTTTTGCCAGTAGCCTTTGAAGTTCTTGCTCTGCAGCTCTTCTTCGAATTGTTTCAGTACTTCGGACATAGTGCCACCTCCAGCAAATGCTGATCTTATCTAGCGCGATTTGAGCAAGCGTTGCAAGGCGAACGACGACCGCGCATTTTGCCATCGGTGGCCGGTTCCCGCCTCCCGGCTCGTTGGAGTGCGCGGCATCCGCGTGATGTCGGCTTATCGCTGTGGGCTACGGCGCCGCTCGCAACTCCTCGTGGCAATAATTATCTGGGCATCCACTGGGCGTTCGACTAGACCGCAGGCATTGAGCCGGGACGCCGGGTGGCGGATTACGTCATGGATAATGCTTTCACGCCGGTGCGCGGCCGGTAGGAATCACGAACACGGGTTGCGATATTTGCCTATCGATAATGCAAGGAAATCCGTTTTTCCGCGAACGAGGGGTCGGTGACTGTAGGGGCGAAAAAGGTTTCGCCCCTACTCGATCACCTTGGCAGTGATCATATTGGTGGTGCCGGACTGGTGCAGCGGTAAGCCGGCGGTGATGGCGACCAGATCGCCGCGTTTGACGATGCCGGACGCGAGCGCTTTTTCTTGCAGCACGCGAACCATTTCATCGGTGTTCTTAAAACCCCGCGCCGATTTTGGATAGACCCCCCAGACCAGGCAAAGCATTTTGATGGTTTGGGGATCGGGACTGACGGCGATAATCGGTTGCGTCGGCCGGTAGCGCGCGATCAAGCGCGCCGTGCTGCCGGAAGTCGTCGGGATCAGAAACGCTTTAACGTCTAAATCCCGTGCCAATGAAATGGCGCTGACACTGATCGCTTCCGGAATCGTTTGGGGCAAGCCGGTGAAACGTTGCCGCGGCTCGAGAATCTTTTCGGTTTCTTCGGCCACCTGAGCCATGATTCTGACCGCTTCCAACGGATATTCACCGGCGGCCGTTTCCTCGGACAGCATCAGCGCGTCGGTGCCGTCGAGAATCGCATTGGCGATGTCGGCGACTTCCGCGCGCGTCGGCCGCGGATTCCACACCATCGAGCGCAGCATCTGGGTCGCGGTGATGACCGGCTTGCCGAGGTGATTGGCTTGGCGAATCATATGTTTTTGCACCGCCGGGATGCGCTGCTGGGCGATCTCCAGTCCCAAATCGCCGCGCGCCACCATGATGCCGTCGACGGTTTGCAAAATGCTGTCGAGGTTGTCCAAGGCTTCGTGTTTTTCGATCTTGGCGATCAGCGGGATATTGGCGCCTAGTTTATGCATCTCGCGGCGGGCGTAGAGAATATCCTGGCTGTTGCGCACGAAGGACAACGCCACGAGGTCGACCTTGTTGGCGATGCCGAACGCCAAGTCCTTCTTGTCTTCGGCGGTCAGGGCGCGAATGTTGAGCGAGCTGCGCGGAAAGTGAATGCCTTTGTGCGAACCCAAGATGCCGCCGACGATGATACGGCAGTTAACTTCTTGTTTGCCGACTTGCAGCGCTTCGAGCTCGATCTCGCCGTCGCCGAGCAGGATGGGATCGCCTTTTTTTACGGCTTGTACCAGTCCGGGAAAATTCACCGACACGGCAAGCTCGCTGCCGAGCACTTTGCGGGTCGTCAGGACCAGTTTGCCGCGGGTTTGTAAACGCACGCGGTCGCCGGCCATGGCGCCGATGCGGATCTTCGGCCCCGGCAGGTCTTGCAGGATCGCCACCGGCGTGTCGAGTTTACGCTCGAGTTTGCGGATCGTCCGAATCACCCGGCGGTGCGAGGCATAGTCGCCATGGCTGAAGTTGAGCCGCGCGACATTCATGCCGGCGCGGATCAAACCTTCGATCATTTTCTCGGATGAGCTGGCAGGGCCAATGGTGCAGACGATTTTAGTGCGGCGCATTCCGATCAATTTACACGAGACCGCGGGGGAATCAACGCGAGCGGGGTTGGAGTGATGGAGTAATGGAGTGGTGGAGTCATCGGATCGGAACCCCCCACACTTTGTTACTCGAATACTCCATCACTCCGTTCTGGCCGTCACTCCATCACTCCAATGTCTCATCACAGTCCCGACCCGGTTCTCTTCAGTCTCGGATCGAGGATGTCGCGCAGGGCGTCACCCAGCAGATTGATGCCCAATACCGTGACGAAGATACATAGGCCGGGAAACAGCGGCAGCCACCAAGCAGTGCTGATATAAATGCGCGCGTCGGCGAGCATGGTGCCCCAGGTCGGGATATGCGGCGGCACGCCGACGCCGAGAAAGCTCAGGCTTGCTTCGGCGATGATCGACGACGCCATGGCGAAGGTGCCGATGACGAGAGAAGTTTGAATCAAATTGGGAATGATGTGGCGTAGGATGATTTGAAAATGGCCCGAGCCCAAGGATTGCGCCGCGGTGACAAAGTCGCGGGAGCGCAGCGATAACGCCTGGCCGCGCACCACCCGGCAATAGGGAATCCACCGTTGCGCCACCAGCGCCAGGATTAAATTAAATAATCCCTGGCCGAGGAAGGCCATGATCGTGATGCCGAGCAACAGGGGCGGAAAGGCCCAGATGACTTCGACTAACTTTTGAATCAGAAAATCGACCTTGCCGCCGAAGTAGCCCGACACCGCGCCCAGCGTGATGCCGATGAGCCCCGAGACGAACACCACGGCGAAGGCGACCAACAGCGACACCCGCGAGCCGTGAACCACCCGGCTAAATATATCCCGGCCGAGATTATCGGTGCCTAAGACATGGTTGGAGCCGATTCCCTCGGGTGATTTCATCATGGCGGTGAGTTCTTGTTTGTTGGGATCATGGGGCGCAAGGTATGGCCCAAAGATGCCAACCAAGATGAACGTCAAGACGATCAGCCCGCCGGTAAATGCCTTGGCATGGAGCCGCGGCAGCAGACGGGCCAAGGCACCGGGGCGCTTCTCAGTAACGGATTCGAGGGTCAACGACTGCATAAAGTCCATCGATAATTAAATTGATCCCGACAAACGCCGTGGTGTAGGTCATCACCAGGCCGGTAACCAGCGGATAGTCACGGGCGTTGAGCGCGGTGATCAGTAAACTGCCGCCGCCCGGCCAGGCGAACACGGGTTCGACGATGATCGAGCCGCTCAGCAAGGTGCCCAACTCCAAGCCGACGACGGTGATGACTGGGATCAGGGCGTTGCTGCTGACATGGCGCCAGACGACTTTTTTCTCGCGTAACCCTTTGGCGCGCGCCGTGCGCACGTAATCCTCGTTCATCACTTCCAATATCGACGAGCGGGTGACGCGCATGAGGATGCCGAGCATATTAACGCCGAGGGCGAGTGCCGGCAGAATTAAATGCGTCAACGCATCCCAAACCGCTCGCCAGTTTTTCTCCATGACGCTGTCGAGAATATAAAAGCCGGTCCGTTCCGGTCCGGCGATGCCGTAGGTGCTGCGGCCGGAGGTTGGTAAAATATTCAACACGCCGGCGAGTAGCAAGATCAACATGATCGCCAGCCAAAAGCTCGGCATGCTGATGCCGAACAGGCCGCAAGTGGTGCCGACATTGTCGATCCACGAGTTCGGTCTTGCGCCGGCCCAAACGCCTAGCGGGATGGCCAGCAGAGTGGCGATGAGGATGGCGAAAAACGCCAGCTCGATGGTCGCCGGCAGCCGGCTGCGAATCACGCTGGTGACCGGCTCGGCGTACTTGAACGACTTGCCAAAATCGCCGGCGGCGACGGATTTTAAAAATTTCCAGTACTGCACATAGAGCGGTTGATCGAGTCCCCAGCGCGCTTTAGCCTTGGCGACTTCGGCGGCGTTGGTTTCTTCGCCGAGGAGCATGAGCGTCGGATCGCCGGGCGCGGCGTGGATCAGTAGGAATACCAATAGGCTGATCAGCACGAGAACGGGGACGGTTCCGGCAAGGCGGCGCAGAAGATAGGCTGTCATGATCGTTCAAGGTTCAAAGGTTCAAGGTCGCCCGATGGGGGAACTCTGCGAGGTTGAACCTTGATGCCTCTGTTAGTTTGTCGCTCATGGACGATTATCACTAGATCACGCGCTGGATGAAGCTGCGCAGCATCTCGTTGAACTCCGCCGGATGCTCGCGGTAGGAAAAATGGCCGGCGCGGTTGTAAATGTACATGCGCGAGTCGGGCGTATTACGCGTGATCAAATCGAACAGCGCGTAGCCTTGGTCGATGGTCGCGGTCGGGTCTTGATAGGACCAGGCGAGCAAGGTCGGTTTGCCCAAGCCGCGGTCGCGAATAGTTCCCAAGGTCTCATCTTTTTGCCGCGCCAAGTGCGGCAGGAAGCGGGTCGTGCGCAGTCCGACATCTTCCATCTTCTTGACGGCTTCCTGATATTTCGCCGTGGCGGCCACGCGCATCATCACGTCCAACCATTCCTCGGTGATATGCTCATGGCCGTAGGAATATTTCTGTAAGATCCAGCGCTGGCTTGCGCGGCTCAGACGCGGCTGGGGAGGATTGGCCATTACCGTTTCGTTCCTACTGACGCCTGGCGCCAGAGTGTTGGTGTCGACGAGAATGCAGGTCGTAAAGAGCTCCGGATGCTCTATCACCAGCCGGCCGACAAGATAGGCGCCGCGCGAATGGCCCACCGGATGGACTTCACGCAGGCCGAGGGTCTTCAGAAAATGATAAGCGTGCTGCACGACCGCAGCCATGGTGTAGTCTTCGTCTTTCTTGGGATTGTCGGTGAAGCCCTGACCGATCTTGTCGACGGCGATGACGTGGAACCATTGCGCCAACGGGTTGAAGTTAAGGCTCCAATCTTCGGCGCAATCGGCGGCGTCATGGGAACCGAAGTGGCCGCCGTGAAACAAGACCAGGTTGGGACCGCTGCCGGCTTCGAAATATCGGGTGCGGATGCCGTCAACATCGACAAATTTCTCGTTCTGCATGGCTCTTTTCTCCGCGACCATTCGACGTCGCGTTACGGTTCGGCGTGATGCTATTTTTTTACCGCCATCTCGATGGCATAGACGCGCGAATCCGGCAGCGGCTTATAATCGACGCGGCTGTGCAAGCCCCACAGCAACTTGTGTCGCCACATGAAGCAGGCCGGCGCGTCTTCGGTGATAAGGCTCATCGCTTGCGACAAATACTGTCGGCGTTTTTTCGGATCGAATTCCTGCTGTTCCTTGTCGAGAAGTTCGTCGACCTTGGGATTGGAATAGCCGATGCGGGGCGTCTCGCCGGTGTGGAAATATTGGTGCAGCGCGGCGCTCGGGTCCTGGACCGAACCGCGGCCCATATAATAGAAAGGCACGGCGCCTTTTTGCACGTTGGCCCAGAGCGTCGCCCACTCGGGAGTCGCCAGCTTGGCGCGAATGCCGACGGCGTTGAGCATCGGAATCATCGCTTCGGTGAGTTGTTTGTCCAGAGTGTAGCGTCCTACCGGGGTTTGCAGCTCCGCATCGATGCCGTTTGGAAAACCGGCCTGCGCTAAAAGCTTCTTGGCTTTTTCCGGATCGTAGTTGAGTTTCGGCTTCAAAGTTGGATCGTAACCATACTGCCCCGGCCCGAGCGGACCGTCGATGCGGCTGGCGAAACTCTCCAGTAACGTCGCGATGATCTGGTCGCGGTTGATGGCCTGGCACACCGCCTGGCGGACTTCCTTCTTGTCAAAGGGAGGCTTGGGTTGCATCGCCAGAAACATGATCTCGACAGAATCCACCGCCGCGATGCGCAGACTCTTATTGGTTTCGACCCGCTGGCGCATATGCGGCGGCACGAACTGGCCGATTTGAATCTCGTCGTTCAACAAAGCGGTGACGCGTTGCTCCGGTTCGCGCATGATCCGATAGACCACTTCGTCCGGCGCGCGGGGATTTCTTTTTGCCTCCGGATGATTGGGGTTTTTCGCCAAGACCAAACGCTGTCCAGGGATCAATTCTTTCAAGCGATAGGGGCCGGCGCCGATCATGTGCTCTTTGTCGGCGACATCGCGGCCGTATTTGTCGAACATCGCTTTGCTGGTGATGATCAGCCGGTCGCAAAAAAACGATAGCAGCGGCGCCGTCGGTTTGTCGGTGGTGATCTTGACGGTGAGCTTGTCGACGGCCTCGGCATTGACGATCGACGGTGCGACGGACGCTTTCTGCTTAGACTGCGGGTCCTTGATCACCCGGTTGACGATGGAATGGACCACGTCGTCGGCAGTGACCGGCGAACCGTCGTTGAATTTGTAGTTCTTATTCAACGTGAAAATCCACGTCGTCGGATTTTCCACTTTCCACTTCTCGGCAAGCCGCCCCTCGAAGTCCCCTTTGGCGTAGTTGTAGGTGCAAAACGGACCGGTGATCTCGCTCCAAATACCGTAGAGCAGCGATACGCTGTCGCCGTAGGGGTTGTGGGTTTCGATGGTTTCGGTGACACCGACGGTGATGCGCGATTGGGCGCCGGTGAAACTCGAATTGCCCAGAAATACGGCATTTGCCAAAATAAACATCAATGCCAGTTTTGCGTTCGATGCGAGCATGGAATCCTCCCAAAAAATATTACGCGACGGTAATGCGCTGCGAAATCTTTTACAGCTCCCCGCGGTGTTGTCAAGATCAACTTCGCCGTCGGTTGCGCGTGGCGCGCCGGCACTTTTTCTTCCGGTACTTTTTCAGTTGACATGGCGTCGGGCTGAGACTAGTCATGAGCGAAGTTATGACCGGCTGATTTCCACCGCTTGGGGATCGATTGGCATATCGATATGAAAGGCGGCGATGACTTTCAAGCCCACGCCAAGAAGGTCATTAATAGCCCGCCGATGTTATCGCCCGGATGAAGAAAATACACGATTAGAATTACGGAGGTAACGCTATGGCACGCGACGGTTACAAGATCCTCGACAGCGATATGCATGTGTTCGAACCTTACGATCTATACGAGAAGTACATGGACGCCAAATGGAGCGAGCGCATCCCGCGGGGCAGGCCGCGAACCAAGCATGGACAGATAAAATTCACTTACTCCGACGGCCGGCCGCTGCGTCCTTCGGGCACCCAAGCGTTAGCCGCGACCACGCCCAAGCCCAACAGCGGCGAAAGCTCGCCGGGAGAAGCTCAGGTCGCGCATCGTTATGCCAAGCCATTGGCGCGCGATTACGATGCCGTGTCGCAGTTGGCGGCGATGGACGACGAGGGGTTGGATGTCGCGGTGCTGTTCCGGACTTTTCCGCTTCACTGCGACGATAGTTTGGAGCCTGACTACGCCAACGCCCTGTGCCGCGCGTGGAACGACTGGATGGCGGATTTTTGCAGGGCCGATCCCAAGCGGCTGCGGCCATCGGCGCTGATCACGCTGCACGATGTCGATCTGGCGGTGGACGAGACCCGGCGCGCGATTAACCAGCTGGGCGCCATCGGCCTCTGTCTCGTGCCCGAGCCGAGCAATGGCAAACATATCCATGACCGCTATTACGACCCGGTGTGGCGAGAGGCCGAGAAGTTGGGTGTGCCGGTCTGTTTCCATCCGGCGGCGAGCCCCAATCAGGACCAGGCGGTGCACCGCTTTCGCGGCCAGGCCAACGAGGCGGTGCTGATCAACGCCTTTCGCAATCCCATCGAGCTCATGTTCGCCGTCGGCAGCTTTTGCGCCGGCGGCGTGCTCGAAAGATTTCCCAGGCTGCGGGTGGCCTTTCTCGAAGGCAACTGCAGTTGGCTGCCGTGGGCGCTGTACCGTTTGGACGAGCGCTGGGAGATGCGCAAAGAGTACTGCAACGAACCGCTGAGCATGAAACCGAGCGATTATTTCCTGCGCCAGTGTTTCATCTCCGTCGACGTCGAAGAGAGTCTGGTCGGCGACGTGGTCAAGCGCATCGGCGACAGCAACGTGGTGATCTCAACCGATTATCCCCACGCCGACTCGCACTGGCCCGACGCCGTCAATCATTTCATGGCGATGGAGCTGCCGAGTTCATCGCGAAAAAAGATTCTGTGGGACAATTGCGCACGGCT
>JBGTCC010000851.1:0-3010 GCA_041749055.1 Thermodesulfobacteriota bacterium
ACGAAATCGGCGTCGTGCTGCTCGGCGAATACTGGCATCTACACGCCGGCGACGAAGTCGAACGCACCGGCCGAGTCATGGACGTGGGCGTGGGCGACGGATTGCTGGGACGCGTCATCAACCCGCTCGGACGGCCACTCGATGGCAATGGGCCGGTGGCTTCCAGTGAGCGACTATCCATCGAACGCCCCGCTGCGCCTATCATGGACCGCGCGCCGGTCACTGTCCCGCTCCAGACCGGCATCAAAGTGATCGATGCGCTTATTCCCATCGGGCGCGGCCAGCGCGAGTTGATTCTAGGAGACCGCCAGACCGGCAAGTCCACCATTGCGATCGACACCATCCTTAACCAGCGCGATCAACATGTGTTGTGCGTTTATTGTGCCATCGGTCAACGCGCGTCCGCTGTCGCGAAGGCCGTGGCCACTTTGAGGGAAAAGGGCGCGATGGATTACACCGTCGTCGTCGTTACCGAAGGCAATGATCCGCCGGGCCTCGCCTATATCGCGCCTTACGCCGCAACCAGCATCGCGGAATATTTTATGGAAGCCGGCCGTGATGTGCTGATCGTTTACGACGACCTCACCCATCACGCCCGCGCCTACCGCGAACTCTCGCTCTTGCTGCGCCGCCCGCCTGGTCGCGAAGCGTTTCCCGGCGACATCTTTTACATTCACTCGCGGCTTCTCGAGCGCGCAACGCACATGCGCAAGGACCTCGGCGGCGGCTCGCTTACCGCGCTGCCCATCATCGAAACCGAAGCGCAGAACATTTCCGCCTATATCCCGACCAACTTGATTTCCATCACGGACGGGCAGATTTACCTCTCCCCGTCGCTGTTCGAATTAGGCGTGCTGCCGGCGGTCGATGTCGGCAAATCCGTTTCGCGCGTCGGCGGCAAGGCGCAACGCGCGGCCTATCGTGCCGTAGCAGGCGATCTCAAGCTCTCCTACGCCCAGTTCGAGGAATTGGAGACCTTTGCCCGGTTTGGCGCCCGCCTGGATGAAGACACCCGCAAGATCATCGAACACGGACGGCGCATCCGCGCCTGCCTAAAGCAGCCGGAGTTCGCTCCGGTGTCCGTGCCCGGGCAAATCACGGTGCTGCTGGCGTTGACCGCGGACCTCTTCGACCGCGTGCCGCTTGACCGGATGACGGACGCCGAGCACTCACTACGCGAGACGGCGGCGGATATCCCGGCGGAGGTGCACGAGCGATTGGAATCCGCGAAAAAGCTGAGCGACGAGGATCGCGGAACGATTATCGAAATCGCCCGCAAAGCGCTCGAAGAGTACGCGCCCGAGCCGGAGCTCAAGTCTGAGGCCTGAACACGAAACCGAGGCGCGGCCCAAACCATAAGGCGCCTTATAAGCGGTTTTTTGTTAAGCTATTATTGATTTTCGACGTGACTGAAGCACAAAACAGGAGGTAGGAAATGACACAGAAGAGAACTTTGCTAACCATCGAATCACTGGCCGAGTTGGCAACGGCGCACGAGCCGCCATGTCTCTCGCTTTACCAGCCGACCCATCGGCACCATCCCGAAAACCAGCAGGACCCGATCCGGTTTCGTAATCTTATGAAGGAACTGGATGTATCGCTCCGACAGAAGTATCCGGCCGTCGAGACCCGGCTCCTTCTGGAACCGTTTGAAGCCCTTGCCGACGATCATGACTTTTGGAAACACACACTGGATGGACTGGCCGTGCTGGGCGGGCCAAGCTTGTTTCAAGTGTTCGTGCTTCAGCGTTCGGTCGCCGAATTGGCTGTGGCAGCCGACAGCTTTCACACCAAGCCCCTGCGACGCTCTCTGCAATCGGTTGATCGCTATCAAATTCTGGGTTTGACTCGCCATGAAATCCATCTCTATGAAGGCAACCGCGACGCGCTCGACGAAATCGAATTGGCGGCGGGAGTTCCGCGGACGATCACCGACGCGCTGGGCGATGAGCTAACCGAGCCGCATCAGACCGTCGCCTCCTACGGCGGCGCTGGCGGGGCGAGCACCTCCATGCGTCACGGTCACGGCGGCAAGAATGACGAGGCAGACATCGACGCGGACCGGTTCTTCCGCGCCGCCGACCGCGCGGTGCACGAGCACTACTCGAAACCTTCTGGCCTACCCCTATTGTTGGCGGCGCTGCCGGAGCATCATCATCGCTTCCACCAGGTCAGCCACAACCCGTTTCTGATAGCGGAAGGACTCACTATTAATCCCGATGCCCTGTCGATCGATGAACTTCGCAAAAGTGCATGGCAGGTCTTCGAGCCGCAGTATCAAGCGCGATTAGCTGCATTGGCCGACGAGTTCGCAGTGGCGAAGTCCAAGGGGCTTGGCAGTGACGACCTCGCACAAGTTGCCCAGGCGGCCGCCGCCGGGCGGGTCGCGACGCTACTGATCGAGGCCGACCGCCAGATTGCCGGGCGGCTGGACGGCGCCACGGGTCGGGTCGAACTCGCTGACTTGAGCCATCCGCAAGTCGATGACCTGCTCGACGATCTAGGCGAGCTGGTCGGAAAGATGGGCGGGCGGGTTCTGGTAATTCCGTCCGAGCGGATGCCGACACGGACGGGAGTGGCGGCAACGTACCGATATTGATCCGACAACAATCACGGAGGAAAACCATGCAGATCCAAATCAATACCGACCGTAACATCGAAGGTCACGAGGTGCTGGCCGCTCAGGTCATCGGTGTGGTGGAGAGTGCTCTGAGCCGACTCAGCGATCACATCACGCGAGTGGAAGTCCACCTGAGCGATGAGAACAGCGACAAGAAGGGCGGCAATGACAACATGCGCTGCATGATGGAAGCCCGCATCGAAGGCCGCCAGCCCATCGCGGTCACTCATCAAGCAGCCACATTGGACCAAGCGGTCGACGGCGCTGCGGGTAAGTTGAGCAGGATGATCGAGAACACCCTCGGGCGGCTGCGCGATCAAAAGAGTCGCAAGACTGACCCGCCTCCGCCTGGGCAGAAACCACCGGAGGAGTGATGAACGACACCGCCGC
>JBGTCC010000852.1:0-4308 GCA_041749055.1 Thermodesulfobacteriota bacterium
GATCGCCGAGGGCGCCGATTTGGTTTTCGTCGCCGGCTTCATCAATCGCTTGACCGGAACTTTCGCGGCCAATCCGAAGATCAAGACGCCGGTAGAATTGAAGGGGCGAAGCGTCGGCGTCAACAGTTTGAGCGGCGGCACTTGGATCTTTACCATGCTCGCCCTCGATTACTGGGGGCTCGTGCCGGAACGGGACAAGATTCAAGTCCGCGCGCTGGGAGACAATTCGGTGGTGTCACAGGCGCTCCTCGCTGGCAATGTCGACGCCGCTTATCTGAGCTACACCTACGCCAAGATTGTGCAAAACAAAGGCTTCCGCGTGCTCGCCGATTTGGAGAAATTGCCCATTGCCTACCAGGGCACCGGTATCATCACAAAGCGAAGCACCATCGCTTCCGCGTCGTCGTCTACGGCGATTGAAAATGTCATCAAAGGATTGCTCGACGGCGTCGCCTTCGTTCGTAATCCGGAAAATAAATTGCAGGTCATCAAGAGCTTGGCCAGAGGACTTCGGCTCAAACGCCTCGAAGACGCCGACGAAGGCTATCAAAACACGCTCGGCATCTATGAAAGAAAAATCTCTCCCAGCATCGACGGCGTGCGCAACGTCATCCGCCTGCTCGGCGCCGGCAACGAAAAAATCCGCCGACTCAAGGCGGAGGAGTTGGTCGACGATAGCTTGGTGAAACGGTTAGAAAAGGATGGCCGGTTTTAAAAGCAAGATTCGGAATCGGATAACTAACCGCAAAGCGCGCAAAGAACGGAAGATTCTGAAAGGACAGCTCACCACGAAGAACACGAGTAGCCTAAAGGAAGAGACTTAACTTTCGGACCTTCGTGTCCTTGGTACCTCCTTCGAAAACACATGTGAGGTGATGATACGCGCAACGAAAAGATTCCGGGGTTCCGTCATACCCTCGAAAGCGGGTATCTAGCGGGAGGGCGGACACTTAGGTCCGCCCCTACGGGAAGAACCTGGATTCCCGCGTGCGCGGGAATGACGCGTCAAGCAGACTGCCTATGGAGAATCCCATCCATTTTCATTCTCCGTGGGCGTACGTAAGATCATGATTCACTTCGTGGTAAGGACATCGTCGCAGCACCCACGGAAGAACCGTTATTGTCGCCGCAGTGCCAGCATAGCGAACTCATCAGCACCAGTCTTTCACAGGATCGATTTAGCGGGTTTCGCCGCACCGGGGAACAAGTCATGCTGGGCGAGAAACTCGAGCATGAAGCGGTTGAACAGCCAAGGCTGCTCGATCTGACAGGCGTGTCCGGCGCCGGGTAAGACCTTTAACTCGCAATTGGGCACGCGTGCTTGGAGCGCGAAAGAGCTCGGATGGCTGCCGTCTTCGCTGCCGGTGAGGATGATCATCGGGCAGGCGATGCGCTCGTGATGGCCTTCTGGGTAGGGCTGGGCGAGGGCGCGAAACTGGTGAACGATCGTTTCGGCATCGGCATATTCGTTGCGCTCGCTGAACATGTTGGCGAAGAAGTGCGCCATCGGCGTTACGCGGAACGCCGCGCTCATGTCTTCAAAGGTGTAGCGCCAACGATAACCGATGCCTTCAGCGGTGTAATTATCCATGCGTTTCTTGGTGAATTCCTTTGTCGGGTTATAGCCGGTGCCGCAGAGCACGAGCGCCGCGGTTTTGTCCGGTCGCTGGTGGTACATGAACGGCGCGATCGACGAGCCCACCGAGCAGCCCGCCAGGATCGCTTTCTCGCCCGGTGCCATCTCGTCGATCGCTTCCCAGCAGGCCTGCGCCATGTCGTCCATGGTTAACCCGGCGTCGGCCTTGGGCGAGCGGCCATATCCCGGAATATCGATGGCGATGCAGCGGTACCAAGTCGACAAATGCGCCATCTGGTAAATCCAGCAGGACTGATCCATCGGGTTGGGATGGACGAAAGCGATCACCGGTCCGGTGCGTCCCATCCGTTCAAAGTAAAGCGGTCCGTGAATATGATTTGCCATAGGATTATCTCGTGGCTTTTACTTCGAAACAGTGTGGAGAGCTTCGCGGAACTGTTTCAACAGTGTATTTGTTTCGTTCCAATCGCGTTCAAAACGTTCCAGCCGTTCCAGTCGTTCGGAATCAGCAGAAACAGACCGGCACTAGACATTGAAAGGATTGTCTTTGCCCAATCCCTTCATCAAGTCGGGCTGGTCACCCTTGTTCAACGATTGGGCCAGTTCGATTAAATAGTCTTCCTGCTCGATCGCTTCGTATAGCGCCATCGAATTGTCAGCTGCCAGCGGCTTGCCGCCGATGAAGTGAAATGAATGGCAGTCCCAGTCGTAGAATTCATCGCCGCGGCTGCAGATTTCCTTCCAGCGGATTCCCACCGGGCTGCGATGCAGACCGGTGCGCGCGGGTAGGGCTTCTTGTTCTTCGAGGCTGAGATCGAGATCGGCTTTGTAAGCTTTCTCCTCGGGAATGCCCTCCCACATGCGCCGGTAGCTTGGCAGGAACTCTTCCTGGCGAACCGTCAGCGCGGTATGCATGTCCCACCAGGTGCCATGGCCGGAGACGCGCTCGTCAACTTTTTCCACTAACTTGTAAACCAGGCGGCCGCCGGCGCGCAGACGCAGGACCAAAGTTCCTTCGGCGGTCTTGGAGTTCTGTTCCGGTTCGATGCCGCAGTATTTTGCAAAGAACGCGGCATTCTTCGCTAAGTCGCGCGCGCCGAAGACGGCGTGACTGATGCGCCCGACACCTTCCTCCGTGGCGATGTCCATTGCGCCCTGGGGCATTTCTACCGGCGCCCAGAACTCGTATTGATTACCGTCCGGATCGGCGAAATAGATCACCGTGCCGTCTTCGCCATCGGCGGCGGTATGGATCGCATCGGTGTGCGGAACTTTGTGGCGATCGAGCCGGCGCAAATGTCTGTCGATGTCCTCGGGACGGATGTAAAAGCCGCAGCGCGGCAGATCCTTGCCCAGCTCCTTTGCCGGAGGATAAAACTCGGGCTGGAGAAATGCGCCGATGCGGCAGGAGCCGCCGTCCCACCAAAGGAAGCTGGTGATCTTAATGTTGCGTTTGCGCGCTGCGGTGGTGAGGCCAATAATCGGCTGCCGGGTGATGCCGGTGGAGTTCACCGCCCAATCGACCCAGGCGCTCATGTTATTGGTGCCGACGACAAAGTGATCGATCCAGTGGACCGCTCCGCGGGGTTCGACGCTATTCATGGCGATAACTCCTTTCAATAAAAAACCTTGAGTTCAAATCCTTCAAGCCGTTCAAATCGTTCAAAACGTTTCAGATGGCAGTTGCACCGTTGTGAGCGGTACCAAACGCGTAGATTGGTGTCAAGGTCGATGGAGGTCTGCGTTGGCATTTCAATAAATACCTAGAGCCAACCCAGCCGCGAGTGTCGCGCCGATCTCTTCGCAGCGCTGGAGATCGAACTCGCCAATCTCTTTTTTAGCCAAGATCTCGTCGGGCGTTTGCGCGTAGGTGCAGACGATTATCGGCTCGGCGATGGGTTTTAAGCGCCAGCCCGTGGCGATGCGCTGAATCTGCCGGGCGGCGTTCTCGCCGTCGCTGCCGGCGCAAATCATCGTCGCGTAGGGGCGGCCAACGATGCGGTCGAGGGCCGGATAATAAGTGCGGTCGAAGAAGTCTTTCATGACCCCTGACATCATGGCGAGGTTCTCCGGCGTGGCGAAGATGTAGCCGTCGGCCTCGATCAGTTCACCGGGCCCGGCTGCGCCAGCGTGAATCAAATCGACCGCGACATCCGGCTCGCTCTGGGCGCCGCTGGCGGCAGCCTGGGCCATCTGGAAAGTGCCACTCGTCATGGAGTGAAAGACGATGAGAAGCTTTTTCATTCGGATGGATTTAACCACAAAATGCCTGGCGCGGCATAGCCGCAACCAAAGAAAAGAAGATTGGCTGCAAAGAACGCAAAGGGTGCAAAAGGGATTTTTTTTTGTAGCGGGTTTGAAACCGGCCCTCTGCGGCTCGTAGGGGTAAGGCGTGCCTTGCCCTCAGGACAGATCGGCGATCAATCGATCGATGAAACCTTCGTCGTCCAATTCTTTTAGCCAGTGCAGATCCCAAAGCGTCAGCGGATTCTCCACCGTCGGGCCGTATTCCTGGGCAGCGATTTCGTCGGTGTTTACGATCGCTTCGATGGTCGGGTAGGGTTTGACTTGCAACAGCTCGGAGATGGAGTCGACCTGGCGGCGCAGTTCGCCGCGGTCGGTGATTCTCATTAGACGCATGGGTTCTTGGGCGATGATTTCCATCGCTTCGGCGCGCCGGTAGATCAACAGCGCGAGCGCGTGGATCACGG
>JBGTCC010000853.1:0-3687 GCA_041749055.1 Thermodesulfobacteriota bacterium
CCAGCCAACTGCGCGGTCGCAAGGTCTTTGTTCATGCGCGGCTCGAAGCATTCGTTTAACCGCCGGGTAATTTGGCTGAGAGGTAGAGGCCCATTAGCTTCACTGCGGAAAGCTTGCCCATTGCTGCGCTGCTAACTTCCAACTGCTGAATTCGGGCAACAATCAGACTTCGGCGATTCTTGCGGCGCAAGCGGAAAGATGAGTCGCCGTTGCTAACCGGATGCGAGCAAATGAGCAGGTATATGAAGAAAGTCCTCGAAGTGGAGGGGTCGGGCCGATCAGTTGATCAATCCCGTGCTGCTATCGAATGTGAAGCTTGGCTTGCTGCCGGCAGGACGTGCCGCCGTCAATGTATAGGTTGACGGAGTCGTCACAGCGATCGTCAGCGTGACGAGATTGGTCTTACGATAACCTATCAATAAAAGCGCATTACTGGTGGTCGGGTAGGCGAGAAACTCACCGTAATAGCTCTCCATCGCCAAGGCCGCGTTGCGCAGGTCCGAGCGCATCGAGGCATCGATGGCACGCGCCCGATGTGTGGCTAAATTCTGGATCGCGATGGCCGCCAAGATTCCCAGCACGGCGATGACAACTAGCAGTTCTAAAAGAGTGAAACCCGCGTTAGCTGCACGGGCCCAACGGGCGGAGAGTTTTTCGATCAACATCAGTGGGGAATAAATCGATTTTGACCACTTTTTACCATGCCGGCTTGAACTTGTCGAGAAAAATTCCAAACGCCAAGAGCCCTGCTCCGCTTGGCGAATCCTTCGATTGCCCTTAGCAAACTCGGGCGGAAAATTCACTAGCCGAACATCGGCATTCGGGGCGTAGCGCCGGACTTTTCACACTCGGCGAGAAACACTTGATGGATCTCCGCGTTCTGATCTTGGTATTCGATCTGAGCGCCGCCATTCTTTACGTCCTCGCCGGTATCCTTCAATTCTTCTACTTTGAATTTGAAGCCCCAGGGTTTGAGCGCCAAATAGCGCGCCGGTTCGCCGCCGGCATTGAAGTGCTGGTGCCACCACTGCATCGGCGGCGTGAACATACTCATTCGACCCCACTCGACGCGCCGCTTGGAGCCATACTCGCCTTCCGGCCAGAGCAACGAATAGCCAGAACCTGTAAGCATTACGATATGCGCACCGGCGCCATGGCGATGGGCCTTTTTATATTTGCCGATGGGAAATTCCGACACATGGGCGCTCATGGTGTTATCGACGAATTCAAACAGTGTCGTGCGATTGTCGCCGCCGCGCTCTTTGTAATCCTTGGGTTCGAAGGCCCATAGATCGGCGATAAAATTCGACTCCCACACCCGGCCGCGTTTGATATCCGGCCCGAGGTAGCGTCCGCCAGCGCTGCTCCAAGCATCGGCGCCGCCTTCGTAACGATCGGTAAAGGTGAAGCTGTTATTAAATATGTAATCTAGATTGCGATAACGGTTGATCACCACCGGCGCGTCGGTCAGGGAAATCAGCCGCACCGGCTCCCTGCCCTGGGCATTGAAATGCTGGTGCCAGGTATTGATCGGCGTCGAGAACAGACTGCCTTTTTGCCATTCGAGGGTATGTTTCCTGCCGCCTTCGTTCCAGATCGTCGTCGCGCCCTGGCCTTGCAGGATAAAAACCGCCTTCTCATACATGTGGCGCTGGGGCTTCAACTGGCCGCCGGGAACGATCTCTTCAACCACCGTGTCGCACATGCCGCCGGCGCCGTCTTGATTAACGAATGCGGCCTTGCCGCCGCTGCGCTGCCAGTCGCCCAACTCCAACGCTAACAAATCCGGCACGATGAAACCCTTGTGAACCGGAATTCCTTCCCACTCTTGATAAATCTCGTAGGGACTTTTCACCGAATATGCCGAAGTTTCGTTCAAATTTAGGTTCTTCATCGTTGGTTCTCCGTAACAGTCCGCCAACCGAAGATTAATTGATCCGCTCCATGTAAAAACCCAGAGAGCCGCGGTAAGCCCGGTCGATAGCCATGGACTCGCGCGCGCCTTCCAGCACCCGTTCAGAATCTTCCGGCGTCTTGACATACTTCTCGAACATTTCCGAAATATGCTCCGAGTGCTCCATGTCGGCGACAACGTGGACATCCAATGAAATCATCCGCTTCAAGTTGATGCCTAGTTCGTTTTCAAACTTCTTGCCGAAGCGAAACGACATGCCTCCGCCTTTGACGATCTTGCCGTTGTTGCGGCGCTCGAGCATATGCGAAGCGGTATACGCCGTCAGCCAGTGGCTGCGCATGGCGATATGATGCCAGGCGTGAAAGCACGCCTGCACCATGGCCGGCACCTGCGCCTTTTCAAAATCCTCGCGCTTGAGGCCGATGACTTCCCCTTGCTTCACGGTCAGGTTGTAGTGGTCCATGCCGGCGCGCGGATCGTTGATCAATTCATCGCTCTCATGCTGCCAGATCACCCGCTTCACATCCAAGGGGGCGCCGCCTTGGACATAGCCCCAGCAGTCGCGCCGGTTGCTGGTGTAGAGCGCGTTTTGCACGACGTAAAATCGCCCCCGCTCCATCGTCAGCGGCAGGTCGAGTAACGCCTTGAACTCGACGCTGTCGAACTGATCGTTGACCATTTGGTCAAGCTGACCACAAAGATCCTTAACTAGACTCATCGTTCCTCCGTTCGAATATCACAGGGCGGGTTTCAAAATCGCCCCCTGCGAAATCAAATATTTTTTGCGCCCTTTGCGCTCTCGATCGCTCTGAGCTTCGTCGAAGGGGGCGGTTAATCAACCGGTTCCGATTCCACGCTCGCTGAGACCGCTCAGTCTATGCTATCCATTAAATCGGCCAAGTGGCCGCGGTAAACGCGGTCGATCATCAGACTTTCGCGGGCGCCGCACAGGATCGCCTCTTGGGCCGACGCCGTGGTCGCGTACTGCTTGGCGACCTGCATCAACAGATGGGCATGCTCGACGTCCATCACCACATGCTCGGCGTTGTTGATCTGCTTTTTCATGGGTATGCCCAAGTCGCGCTCGAAGATCGTGGCGATGCGGTGCGACAACGAACCGCCTTGGATAAGCTCGGCCGAGTTGCGCATTTCTAAGATTGCCGAAGCCGCGATCGCTTCCAACCACGACTTCTGCGCCAGGCGAATCCACGCGCTAAAACAAACTTCGCCGCCTTCCATGCGCGCGGTCGTCTCGAAGGCTTCGGCGCTCAAGCCAAACACTTCGCCTTCTTTGACCGCCAAGGTAAAATGATCCACCTTGCCCTGGGCTTTTTGGCCGATCAATTCGTCTTCTTCATGGCGCCAGACGATTTTTTTGACCGGCAGCGGCGCCGCCCCCTGCACGTAGCCCCAGCAATCGCGGCGATTCTGCACATAGTAAGCCATCTGGATCGAGTAATGCTGCGCCCGCGGTTTGGTAAATTTACCGTTCAGGAGACGCTTGAACGGCCGGGACTCGAACTGCTCGTTACACAGCCGCACCAGAACCTGCCACATGCTATCTAACCCGTTCCCTGCCGCAGTCATTTTAACTCCCGATTTTCCTTGCGCCCTTTCCGGTCTTTGCGGCAAATGTTCGATTCCGAGCCGGGCCGGTCTCGACCGGCCCCTACTTTACGATCTCTATACTCTCGGTGGTTTAATTCCTTTTCACCCTCAGTTCTTAACACATGCAAGTTTGCACTGTCCAACCAGCTCCAGGGTTGAACTGT